>JAQBUX010000092.1 GCA_027623795.1 Chloroflexota bacterium | reverse complement strand
ACACAACCTGCGTAACGTCGACGTGGATGTGCCGCGTAACAAGCTGGTCGTCATCACGGGCGTGTCTGGCTCGGGGAAGAGTTCCCTCGCGTTCGACACGATCTATGCCGAGGGGCAGCGTCGATACGTCGAGTCGCTGTCGGCTTACGCCCGCCAGTTCCTCGGCCGCATGGACAAGCCCGACGTCGATCACATCGACGGATTGAGCCCGGCCATATCGATCGACCAGAAGGGCGTGTCACGTAACCCTCGTTCCACAGTCGGTACCGTTACCGAGATTTACGACTATCTGCGGTTGCTCTTTGCCCGTGGCGGACGGCCTCACTGCCACAACTGCGGACGTCCTGTGGCACGGCAATCCGTGCAGCAGATCACCGACTCCGTGATGCGCCTTGAGGAAGGCGCCCGGATACTCGTGCTATCGCCGATAGTTACGCACATGAAGGGCGAGCACCTCGCCGTGTTCGAGAACGCCCGAAACGAGGGTTTCGTCCGCGTGCGGGTGGACGGCGACGTGAAGTTGCTGGAGGACGAGATCAAGCTGGCGAAGACGCGCTGGCACGACATCGAGATCGTCGTCGACCGCCTCGTGACGGGCCCCGATGCGGAGGTCGGCCGGCTTTCGGATTCGATCGAAACAGCGCTCAGGCTCGCCGGCGGCACGGTGATCATCTCCGTGATAGACGGCGAAGACATCGTCTATTCCGAAAAATTTGCCTGCGTGCATTGCGATCTCAGCATCGGCGAGCTCGAACCCCGTAACTTCTCCTTCAACACGCCCTACGGCGCCTGCCCGACCTGCACCGGCCTTGGGTTTCGACTCGAAGTAGACCCTGACCTCGTCGTTCCAAATCAGAACCTGTCGATCCGAGACGGCGCTATCGAGCCGTGGTCACGGAACGGCGAGTTGCTGCCGGAGAGGTTGTCCGTCATGGAGGCGGTCGCAGACCATTACGACTTTTCGCTCGACGTGCCGTTCCGCGAGTTGACCGAGCGCGAACAGAACATGGTCCTGTACGGCGAAGACGACCGTCGTATCGACGTCCTCCACACAACGCAGTCCGGCCGCACTTATCGTTGGCGCATGCGGAACGAGGGCGTGATCCCACACCTCGAACGCCGGCACGAGAACACCGAGTCCCAGAACGTACGCGACGAAGTCGGCCGGTACATGGCGCAGCGGCCCTGTGCGACTTGTTCCGGATTTCGGCTCAAGCCTGAATCGCTCGCCGTCACGGTTCTCGGCATGAACATCATCCAGGTGACCCAGCAGTCGGTGGAGCGCGCGCTACAGTGGGTTGAGGCCGCCCGCACCGGCCGATGGCCAGACGGCGCAGATGAGCCCGGAGACGCCAGGGAGCCGCTGTCGACGCGCGAGCACGCCATTGCTGAGCAGGTTCTCAAAGAGATAGAGGCGCGCCTTAGCTTCCTCGAGCGGGTCGGGCTCGACTACCTGACACTCGACCGTACCGCGTCGACGCTTTCCGGTGGCGAGGGCCAGCGGATTCGACTTGCAACGCAGATCGGCTCCGGGCTGATGGGCGTGTTGTACGTGTGCGACGAGCCGTCGATCGGCCTCCACCCGCTGGACGATCACCGGTTGATCGCAACCCTTCAGCGGTTGAAAGACGTCGGAAATACCGTGCTCGTCGTCGAGCACGACGAAGCCGTCATGCGGGCATCGGATCACATCATCGACCTCGGTCCCGGCGCCGGGGAGCACGGCGGACACATCGTCGCCCAGGGCGACGTTGCGGCGATCGAGGCGTCCGAAGAGTCGCTCACGGGAGCCTACCTGTCAGGTCGCAAAACGATTCCTGTTCCTGAAAATCGACGTCCGGGATCCTCAACGAGCATCGAGATACGCGGCGCCTCCGAGAACAATCTCAAGAATATCGACGTACGGATCCCGCTCGGCGAGTTGGTGTGCGTCACTGGCGTCTCAGGCTCAGGGAAGAGCAGCCTGATCAACGAGATCCTGCAGAAGAAGCTGGCCCAAACGTTTTATCGGTCGAAGGACCGGCCCGGCAGTCACGACGAGATCGTCGGGCTCGAAAACGTCGACAAAGTCGTTAACATCGACCAGTCGGCGATCGGACGTACGCCACGCTCCAATCCGGCCACCTACACCGGCGCGTACACACCGATACGCGAGTTGTTCGCGTCGATGCCCGAGGCGCGAGCCCGCGGTTACAAGTCCGGCCGATTCTCGTTCAACGTCAAAGGTGGGCGGTGCGAGTCGTGCAGCGGCGCCGGTTACGTGCAGATCTCCATGCAGTTCCTGCCGGACGTCACGGTCCCCTGTGAGGTGTGCCAGGGCGCTCGATATAACCGTGAAGCGCTGGAGATCAAGTTCAAGGGCGCGAGCATCGCAGAGATTCTCGACATGACGATCACCGAGGCCTGCAACCTGTTCGAGAATATCCCGCCGGTGATGAATAGGCTCCGGACGCTGGTCGACGTCGGTCTCGGTTACATGCGGCTCGGGCAGCCGGCGACCACCCTCTCCGGCGGCGAAGCGCAGCGGGTCAAGCTGGCGACCGAACTGTCAAAGCGATCCACCGGCCAGACGATTTACATCCTCGATGAACCGACGACCGGCCTATCGTTCGAGGACTGCGCCGTGTTGATGCGCGTGATCCATCGTCTCGTAGACGCGGGCAACACCGTGATACTTATCGAGCACCATTTGGACCTGATCAAGAACGCTGACTGGATCATCGATCTCGGACCCGGCGCTGGCGAACGCGGCGGAGAGCTTGTGGCGCAGGGAACACCAGAGTACATCGCGTCCGTGAAGGCGTCCCATACCGGGAAATACCTCGCGGAAGTTCCCGGTATTCATGCAGATCCGTCAGCGCCCGGCTCAACGAAAACCGCCCGAAAGCATCGTTCGGCGGCGTCGAAGATTGCGGAGGTTTCGCCGTCACTTTCGGGTCTGTCGCGGGCGAACGGCGAAATCGGGACGCGGACGCTCGCTCCAGACCCAACCGCAGGCCGAGATCAGACGAAACGGCGGCGACGCCGGCGACGGGTTGCCGGTTAGCCGGTTAGCCGAGGCCAACTTACAGCGCGACCCGGATGCCGATGCGCCTTGTGGACCACGCGGTCGTTCCTGGCGTCGCACCAACTATTAGCCGTTCGCTCACCTGCACTGACGGTTTTCCCGCATGCCTGTGGGCCACCACGTGCTTATCGTAGTAATCACACGGGTGCGTTGATGGTCCGTTTGCGACCACAACTAGCGTCTGAGCCACGTAGAAAAGGCCACTCAACCACGGGAGGCAGAAGTGTCAGCGGTAATCGTCCAGAATCAAAGCCGTAAAAGGGTCTCCGTGCCCGACAGCACGGGATCGACCGTCACGATCGAGCCCGGCCAGTTCACGGTGGTACGCCTGGAAGGCGCCCGCGGCGATGGCACATTCTGGAGCCTTGTCGCCAGGGGCGTGATCTCCACGGTACCGGCGCGAAGAGCGGCCTGAGCTTCTGCGACCCGCAGCCCTTCCATACCGGCAAGGTCGGCGAGCTCCACGTGGGTGAGCTGACCACGCCCATCGGCCACGCGTCATTTTCGACGCCCGCGCTCGCATGAGCTGAATCACCCCCCACCGGGGTCACGCCGATCTGCAAACATCGTGTGTCCCCCAGCAGACCGAGGCCGTTGACGGACTGTTGACGACTGGTGCAGGATGAGTGGGTCATGCAATCAGGATGAACGAATGCGGAGAACACTGGCCATTCGTTCCAGTCTTCCATGCGCGGCAACCACTGTTTCGGTTGCGGCGAAGACAACCCTGATGGACTGGGTGTCCGCAGCAGCTGGGACCCAACCGACTCTTCCGCATCGATCTGCGAGTTCACTCCGGCGAGTCACCACTCTGCGTACCCACACGATGTCGTGAATGGCGGAGTCATCGCGTCGGTGATCGACTGCCACGCCGTCTGCACGGCGATCGCCGATGCTTATCGGCGAGCGGGCAGGGAGATCGGCGACGATGACGGACCGATCCTATACGCCACCGGATCGCTGCAGATCAACTACAGGGCGCCTTCCCGGCTTCACGGGCAGTTGACCGCGCGTGCCAGGATCGTTGAGGTGGGTGATCGCACCACACGGCTCGAGGTGACGGTCGTTGACCGTTCGGACACGATCACTGCGGACGGCACGGTGACGGCCGTACGGGTGCCGGGTGCGTGGGCGAACCCGGATGGCGTTTTCGCCGGAACCTGAAAGCGGTAAAACTGCTTAATCAGCTTTACCGTCGAGACTGTGGTCGTTGGAATTGCCGCCGCCTCGCATGAGTCCGATGACGGCGCTGTCTTCAAAATCTTGATCGAAGTCGGCGGTCCCGCGTTCAAACGTCTTCAGCAATCGGCCGACGACGGGATCGACCCATGGGATCCCGCGACCGGTTGATTCGAGGACCATCCCGAGCCGGACGGGGTCTCCGCAGACACTAGCGGAGATCAATGACCAACTTCCGGCGTAGACGTAGAACGCTCGGAGGTTCTGGATCTGCATCCGCGGCAATACCATCGCGATGCCGGTGCCTCGATCTTTCGCCTGCAACCGCATGGCGAGCTCGATCGCGTGGGTGGGACGTTCGCCGTCCACAGCGATCAGGACCACGTCACCCTGGGGAATGCCGTAGATGTCGACTTCGTTCAGGTTGCCCTCAACGTCGGCCGCCACCGCGAGTTTGGAGTTAGCGCCGAGTACTTCGTCGATGGCGATACGCCACCGCTCAGGCCCAACAAGAACGACCGACGTGGCCATCGTCGCCCTTCGGTCGCCGAGCACGGATGAACCACGAGCGCGGTCCGCGGCAGTCGGACGAGGGGGTCGGCCTGCGGGCGCCGGTCGACGTGTCGTAGTCGTGCGAACAATGCGTTGCATATTTTGGAATTCGTTACCAGGTGGGTGTCGTTGCTCATCCACCCCGCCGTGCACTCGTCTGATATTCGGGGACGTTAAGCAGGTTGACATCGGTTTCCCCCGCACCCTGGCGGTCACCCGTACGCACCAACCTGTGAGTGTTCAGCCCAGCGGGTTTTACCGCGTGGACTGACTCAATCCGACGCTAGCGCGAGATTCGACGGCCCGAAAATTGGGCATCGACGTGTACCTGCGGAACACCGCGAGCTACTCGAACGTTCCGCCCACATTCGACTACCGATCTGCCCCACATGGATGGGCCAGCCCGTGACCATCCCATCCGCGGAACCGACACGTTAGTGTGACCATGGCGACGTTTCATTGGCCTTCTTCCTAATCCGATAGCGAGATCCGGCGATTGGTACGACTGGCGGGCCGAAATACGGCGGTCAACGAGAGCCGTTCAGGTCCGACAGTCAACCAGGAAGTCCATTGAGCCAACCGGCGTGCTCCGTTAGCCTTCGACAAGATGGCGATAACGAGTGCGACTCCCGGAAAGACGTCAGAGGGCCGCACGGCCACATCTCTGGTCGATATTCCCTACCGCCAGAAGCTCCTCGTCGTTGCGGGCCTTACGGTCACGCTCTTCGTCGCGACCATGAACCAGACGGTGGTCGCTACGGCGGCCCAGAACATCGTCGCGGACATCGGTGGGTTCGATCGTTTCATCTGGCTATTCGCAGGTTTTTCGCTTGCGGCGACCGCCGTCGTACCCATAGTCGGCAAGCTTTCCGACGTCGTCGGCCGGAAGCCCGTTTTGATCGGCGCACTGGTGTTCTTCATGGCCGCCTCCGCCGCCGCCGGGTCCGCCACAACGATGACGCAGTTGATCGTGACGCGCGTGTTTCAGGGCGCCGCGTTCGCGGGCGTTATGGGAAGCGTATGGATCATCATGGCCGCGCTTTGGGCGCCAGTAGACCGCGCCAAATGGATGGGCGTGACGACGGTGGGGTTCACGCTCTCCGGGGTGATGGGACCAATTTTCGGCGGAATCGTCAGCGACGCATTCAGCTGGCGCTGGGTATTTTTCATCAACATTCCGACCGGCGCCGTTAGCCTTTTTCTTCTGTGGGTCTGGTTTCCCAACGTGTCCTCAGAAGTTCGAAAAGGCGGATTTGATCTCCTGGGCGCGGCGCTATTCGCAGCGGCCGCCACGGCGCTACTGCTCGGCCTCACGTGGGGAGGGCGCGATTACGGATGGACTTCGCCCACGATCGTGACGCTGATCGGCGGATCGCTGGGCGCGTTTGCCGTGTTCGCATACGTCGAGTTGAAGGCTTCAGACCCGATGCTCCCGCTCAGCCTGTTCACCCACCGGGTTTTTGCGCTGGGCTGGCTCGCCTCCCTCACGACGACCAGCACTTTCATAGCGATTACAGCATTTCAGCCCCTCTTCGTTCAGGGCGTCCTCGGGAAATCGGCCACGGCCGCGGCGGGGCCCCTGGTCGCCCTGGCGATCGGGGTCGCCACCGGGGCGAACTTTTCCGGTCAGATCCTCTCCCGACGGGGCCACCCGCGTGAGTTGGGAATGGCGGGCCTGCTGATCTCCTCGTTTTCGTTGATCACGATAAGCATGCTGGACAGCGCATCGCCCGTCTGGATTCTTATCGTCGCCACCGGAACTATCGGGTTTGGCATGTCGTTCGGGTTCACCGCGTTTACGGTTCCGATCCAGAACTCCATGCCGATCTCGGTGCTCGGCGTCGTAACGTCCACCCTCCAGTTCGCACGTCTCTTTGGACAGGCGGCCGGTAGCGCCGTGTTCGGCGCCGTGCTTTTCGCAGCCGTCGCCGTGAGCGTCGTCGGACTTGACGACGACAGCCCCCAGGTCCGCATCGCCGATCCAGAGGTGATCGTCGCTGTCGACGAGCTTGCCGAGATCAGGGCCGAGTATCTGGCCGACTCTACCCTCGGGGAGGAACGGTTTGAGGCCGACCTCGCCCTGTCACGGGACAAGCTGGCCGGTGGACTGTCCATCGTGTTCCGCGTTGCGGCCGGGTTCAGTCTCGCGGGCGTCCTGCTGGCGTGGTTCACATTTACGGGAGTCCCGCCCGATGAGGGAGTGCGACGTCCCCGGGCCAGAAACACAGAGAAGATCACGCCCGCAGTCGCGAACACACCGAGGTGATTGTTCTCGTAGAATCTCGCGATTCAATCCGGTGATCGGCGACGCCGAAACAAGATCGCCGGTTTCGTCGACCGGTGAAAGGCTTTCAATTGGCCGAACTACGCGCTAACAGGGCTAAGCAAAAACTCGCGAACGGCGATGTGGCGGTGTGTTTTGCCGCATGGGGATACGGAGGGGCGGACGGGCTTGAACGACTGGCTCCGCTTGAACCGGATGGCATCTGGCTCGAAGGTGAGCATGGCGAAGTTGATTTTTCAAACACCGGCGAGCTGACCCGCGCCATCGATCTCACAGGCGCTTCGCCGATCGTGCGGGTGCACCAGAACCAGGCCGGGGTCATTTACCGGACGCTTGACCTCGGCGCCCAGGGCATCGTCGTCCCCCACGTGAACACGCGGGAGGAGGCGGAGGCCGTCGTACAGGCCGGCAAGTACGCTCCACTGGGATTGCGGGGTGCGTTCACCAGCCGCCAGGGCATAGGCGTGGCGAACTACCAGTCACTGGCGAACGATCAGACGATGCTAGTCATCCTGATCGAGGACATCATTGGCGTGCAAAACCTGGACGAGATACTCAAGGTGGACAACATCGACGTGTTTTTCGTCGCCCCCGGAGACCTTGCGCAGACAATGGGCCTTATCGGCCAGCCCCATCACCCAGATGTCCAGTCGGTCGTCGACGAGTCGCTGCGGCGCATCGTGGCGGCGGGCAGGACTGCGGGCGCTCTTGTATCAAACGAAAACGCGGCGCACCACCTCGAACAGGGCGTTAAGTTCTTCCTCGGCGGTCCGCCGACGTGGATCGAGGACGGACTGGTCGAGATGAACCGAAGGGCGGAGGCTTAACCAGATGCGCACACTTCGCAAGAACGAGGCCAAGGCACGGCTGGCGGCCGGCAAGCACGTGATCGCCCTTGAAGGGCTGAATCACGCAGACTCGGTTGAGCGCCTCGGACCGATGAACCCCCACGCCGTGTGGCTTGAGGGAGAACACAACCTGGTAAGTCCGCCGAACATCGCCGATCTAACGCGCGCCGCTGACCTGGCGGGAACGACCTCAATCGTCAGGGTGAATCGAGTCGAAGCCGGGATCATCTATCAGGCGCTGGACCTCGGGGCGCAGGGCGTCGCCGTACCGCATGTAGATACCAGGGAAGATGCCGAGACGGTGGTCCAGGCCGCCAAGTTCTCCCCGATCGGAAAGCGGGGCATGTACGGCAGCCGACAGGGGATCGGCGACCCCGACTACTTCCAGAAAGCGAACGACGAGACGCTACTTGTCGTGTTCATCGAGGACGTGATCGCGCTCGACAACCTGGACGAGATACTGAAGGTGGACCACATCGATGTGTTCCTGGTCGGTCCTGGTGACATGTCACAGTCGCTCGGCCACCTGGGAGATCCGTTCCACCCTGAAGTGACGCGCGTACTGGAGGACACCGTGCGACGCATCGTGGCCGCGGGGCGAACGCCGGGGACCGTGGGGAACCACGAGAACGTGGCGCGGTACATGGAACTGGGAGCGCGCTTCTTTCTGACCAACGTTCTGCCCTGGATAGAAACCGGATTCGATGACCTCCGGGCGAGAGTCAGGGCGACCCGTTGAAGCTCTGGAGCCGCCTGAATCGTGCAAAACACCCGTTGGTGGTATCCGCGATCGCTGCGCTCGCGATCCTCGCAGTCGCATGCGGCGGTGACGGACCGAACTCAGATCGCGATCTCGGAGATGTCATTGTGCTGACACCAACGCCCGGCGCGGTGAACTGTCTGAACGACGACTATCCCGCCGATGCGCCGGTATTTGGGGATGATGCGGCGGTCGCATATCAGACGCTTGAATCTGGTGTCGCCGTTTTCGACCATCAGGTCGGCGAAGGTTCACAGCCCGAATCAGACAGCGAGATCAGGGTCCAATACACGGGTTTCTTTGCGGACGGATGCATTTTCGATACGAGCCAGATCCGTGGCGCCCCTTCATTGTTCCGTCTGGATAATCTGATCCGGGGCTGGCAGATCGGCATGGCGGACATCCGGGAGGGTGGCAAGAGGCGGATCAGAATACCTCCGGCCCTCGCATACGGTTCGGCTGGGCTGAGTATTCCGGGATTCTTTATCCCCGGCAACTCGACGCTAGTCTTCGAGCTCGAACTCGTAGAGATCGTGCAACCGGACGCCTCCTGAAATTAACGTACGCGGACCATGACCTGCGCTCGCGCAGGTTTCGGGGAGGGGCCATGACAACCGGACGGGTCGATCGC
>JAQBUX010000091.1 GCA_027623795.1 Chloroflexota bacterium | reverse complement strand
GCCCGAGGGCGTATTGCCATACGCCCCCACGGTGTTCAGTTCTCTACCCCAGATTTACGGGCGCAAGTATTTTGGCCAGCTCCGTCATCTCGGAGTCGCTGATCCGCCAGTCGGCCGCGCTTGCGTTGTGCAGCACCTGCTCTGGCGTCTTTGCTCCGGCGATACATGACGCCATCGAAGGGTGCGCCAGCGTCCAGGCGATCGCCAGTTGCACTATGTCGCGGCCATGGTCGGACGCCCATGCCCGGAGTGACGGTACGACCTGCCAGGCGCGGTCTGGCCGCCCTTCGCTGAAGACGAAGTGGTTGCTCCGCTCGTCGTCATCAGGAAATTGATGTCCGGGCCTGTACTTGCCGGTCAGGATCCCCTTGGCGAGCGGCGAGTGAGCGATCACGCCGATGCCGAGCTCCAGACATGCCGGCAGAACGTCTTCCTCTGCTTCTCTGAACAGCATGTTGTATCGAGGTTGAGAGCTCGAAATCGGGACGAATCCGGCGGCTTCGCATACTTGGGCGGCTTCCCGATGCTGGTCGCCGGAGAAGTTCGAGACGCCGATGTATCGGATCTTCCCTTGATCCCTAAGCTTCACCAGCCCTGCCATCGTCTCCTGGAGCGGCCACTCCGGCTTCGGCGAGTGAAGCTGGTACAGGTCAACGTATTCCGTCCCGAGGGACCGCAGGCTGTTCTCAATCGCCTTCGTCATATGCTCCGGCGAGTGATCGCCTGACAGCTTGGTCGCAAGGAACGTCTCGTGCCGCCGTCCACGCAGGGCCTTGCCGAGTACCGACTCGCTGGTCCGGTATCCCTCGGCGGTGTCGATAAAGGTCATCCCTGCGTCAATCGCAGCGTGGATCGTCGATATCGCCTGTGCGTCAGGTATCGCCCCCATGCCTCCTCCAAGTGGCCAGGCTCCCAGGCATATGACCGAGACCTGGGGGCCGTCAGTTCCGAGGGGCCGGGTGTCCATCTGTCGCTCCAGTTGGCTTGTATTGGAGGGCGGGGCCGTCCATGGACTCAATCTACACGCCTGTGTTCGCACGCGAAAACCCCCGCCACAAGGCGGGGGTGTCAGCTAGAAGTGAACTCAAAGGGCATCAGAGCGCTCGGGCTCATGTCGGTAGACCGTACAGGAGCCGGCGGCGTCACCCGGCCGGTCCCTGATAACCGTGTTCAGTCGGCAGCTGACGGAGCGAAGTCGGCCACCGAGAACGGACCCGGCTCGGAAGCACGGTCCGAATCCGCGGATTCGCCGGCCTCTACCTGAGTTGAACGCGACCGGCTGGGGACCATCACCACCGCGACCACGATCGCGACGACGATGAACCCCGCTGCGGCCAGGAATCCCACGTTGAGCGCGTCCACGAAGGTCTGATTGGCCGCATCGGATACAGCGACAGCGGCCTCGGGCGACAGGTTCGCCGTTACCGATTGCAGACTTCCGAGGCTGTCGCCAACGGTCTGGGCATCGTCCGTCGAGACCAGTCCTTTCACGGCGTCTTTGACGTCATTGCGGTACAGACTCGCAACGAGACTGCCAAGGACTGCGACGCCCAGGGTGATACCGAGCTCTCGGCTGAGGTCGTTCATGGCGGACCCGACTCCGGACTTATTGAGCGGAACCGATGCCATGATCGAGTCCGTGACCGTCGGGAATGCAATCCCGGCGCCGAGGCCGAAGAGCGCGATCGCCAACATCGGTACCCACATAGCGGTATCGACTTCGATCGTGGAGAACACACCCATTCCGGACAGGATTATCAAACCGGCGATTACGATCGCCGTTTTCGGACCCAGCTTCGGTACCGCCTTTGTTGCGATTCCCGCACCCATCATCATCGTCGCCGCGACCGGGGTTAGCGCCAGTCCGGCGACCAGAGCGCTTCTCCCCTGGACCAGTTGGAAAAACTGAGTCAGGAAGAAGAAAACTCCGACCATCCCGAACATGAGAAGCAGTAGGACGACAAATGAGCCGGTGAAATCCTTCCGCTTGAAGAACTCGAACGGCAGCATCGGATGACTGCTGCGCGTCTCGACCACGGCGAACGCAGTTAGAAGTGTCAGTCCTGCGACGAAAGCCGCGACGATCAGCGGCGAGGTCCAGCCTGACTCTTCACCCTGGATGATCCCGAAGACGAACGCCAGCAGGCCGGTCGTGGCGAGGGCGGCGCCCGGAATGTCCAGGGGCACTCGTCGCTCGTCTCTGGATTCCGGAACAAACCGCAACCCGACGATAGCGAGGGTGACAACGGGGATGTGAAGCCAGAACACCGCGGACCAGTCGAACTCGTTGACCAGATATCCACCAAGCGCCGGGCCGACGACGATGCCGAGAGAGCCGACGGCCGTCCATATGGCGATCGCTCTCTCGCGCTCGCCTCTAGGGAATACGTCGGCGATGATCGAGAGAGTTGCCGGCAGGGCGAACGCCGCTCCAAAACCCTGGAGCCCACGCATTGCGATCAAGGACACCGATCCCTGGGCGAGGGCGGCGCCGACCGAAGCCACGCCGAAGATGAGCATTCCCGAGGCCAGAGTTTTTTTTCGTCCAAATCGGTCTCCGGCGCTTCCCGCAACCGGCAGGAACCCGGCCAGTATCAGCGAGTACATGTTCACGACCCACTGCAGAACGGAGTTGTTCGCAGAAAAGTCACGGGCGATCGATGGAAGCGCCGTATTAACGACGGTCCCGTCCAGAAAGATCACGAAAGTGGTCAACGAGAGGACAGCCAGCGCGACATATTTTCTGAACGACGCGCTTCCGGCCAGACCAGACCCGGACCCGAAGCCGGGAAGGGACATCGAGGTTGATTCGACAGGTGAAGAGGGCATTAGTTCGACTCCGCTTGGACGACGAGCTGCTGCCTGAAAGTTGGCCGGCTATCTCCGTCGCTGCACACCACAGTAGAAACGACATCGCGCTGTCACAATTCCCTTAGAGGTAATTGCCAGCCGTTGGTCGTCGCCGCAAGATTGCCGTACCGAAAGTACTGGAGATGTTCAAGATGACCATATCGACAATCGGTCAGGCGACAGCGTTTGGCAGGCACATGAAGCGGTGGCGGCGTCAGAGCGGATTGAGCCAGCTTGAACTTGCCGTTCGGGCGGGCCTGTCCCAACGCCATGTGTCCTTCATCGAGACGGGCCTGTTGGACGTCAGCAAAAGTGGGACACCGATCTGCATCGATCTGTAGACCGGCCGCATCTGAAGTTGTTAAGTACACGCCGGTGTTCGCGCGGGGCGAATTTCCGCGCACGGCGGCCGAGCGGTTCTGCCCGCAAAGCCAGCCAGGGAGGCTCCCGATGACCACGAACGAACACCTCGGCGCAACGGTGGTCTCTGAACCGTCGACCGCCGACGAGTTGCACAACCGTTACCAGGAAACCCGGGACTTTACGGAAAAGTTGTGCGAAACGCTGGTCACGGAAGATTACGTCGTCCAGACAATGCCGGACGTCAGTCCCACCAAGTGGCATCTGGGACACACGACATGGTTTTTTGAGGCGTTTATCTTGCGGGACCGCCTCGCCGGATACGTGTCGCCCAACGAGAAGTACAACTACCTGTTCAACTCCTACTACAACGGCATCGGAGAACAGTGGACGCGCGCAGAGCGCGGACACCTTTCACGTCCGACCGTGGCAGATGTGTACGACTTCCGACGCTTCGCAGACGAGAAGATGCACGATCTGATCGATCGCACTGCCCGTGGGTCATCGCCCGAGAAGCTCGTCGAACTCACGACGCTCGGGATCAACCACGAGCAGCAGCACCAGGAGTTGATGCTCACCGACATAAAGCACGTGCTGTCTCGGAACCCGCTCGATCCGGTGTTCCGCGATCTTGGGCCCGACCCCGAACCAATGGGCGTACTGGCGGCGGAGTGGCTCCCGTACGACGGCGGGCTTGTCGACGTCGGGTATGACGGTGAGGGCTTTCATTTCGACAACGAGGGTCCGATACACAAGACCTTCGTGTACCCGTTCCACATATCGTCGCGTCTCGTCACCAACGGCGAGTTTATCGAGTTCATCGAGTCCGGGCAGTACGACCGGCCCGACAACTGGCTCTCAAACGCCTGGCACATGATCAGGCGGGAGGGTTGGAACGCACCGCTCTACTGGCGCAAGAGTGACCACGGTTGGGTCCACTACACGCTGGGCGGAGTGCTTCCTGTCAACCCGGACGAGCCCGTAATGCACGTCAGCTACTACGAGGCGGACGCCTACGCTAAGTGGAGGGGCGCCCGGCTTCCTTCCGAAGACGAGTGGGAATTGGCGTCCCGTGACGCAGACGTTTCTACGGGCACCTTCGCCGACACGCTGCGTTGCCACCCCAGGGCGCTGTCATCTGATGCGCCCTCGGGGCGCTTGCACCAGATGTTCGGCGATGTCTGGGAGTGGACGTCGAGCCCGTACGTCGGATACCCGGGGTTCGAAATCTCGCCCGGAGCGGTGGGCGAGTACAACGGGAAGTTCATGTCGGACCAGATGGTGCTCCGGGGCGGCTCGGCTGCGACTTCTTTGAGCCACATCCGGCCGACGTACCGAAACTTTTTCCCGGCGCACGCCCGCTGGCAGTTCATGGGCTTCAGACTCGCCCGCAACGCCACCTGATGGGCCGGCCGATCAGCGAAATGCGACCACATCTGAATCACGGAATCGGATCACGTTGACCTCAATCACTTCTACGACGACCGGCTCACAGACTGGCGCCTCCCCCGGATACCTGAACGAGGTCATCGAGGGGCTGTCCTCGCCGGATAAAAACCTGCCGTGCAAATTGTTTTACGACGAGCGCGGCTCAGCCCTGTTCGACCGCATCTGTGAGCTCGACGAGTATTACGTCACACGCACGGAGAACGCGTTGATGGCGGACCACGCGGCGGAGATGGCGGACGCCATCGGTCCCGGTTGTCTGTTGATCGAGTACGGCGCCGGAAGTAGCACCAAGATCCGCTCCCTGCTCGACCACCTCCGGGAGCCGGCCGCGTTCGTTCCGGTCGACATCTCCGGAGAGCACCTGATTCGTGCGGCCGCAGCGCTGAGGACTGGTTACCCCGGCGTCGCGATAAGTCCGATCGTTGCAGACTTCACGACCCAGTTCGTGGTGCCTGTGCCGGCGATCAAGCCGTCCCGCCGCGTCGTCTACTTCCCCGGCTCAACGATCGGAAACTTCGCCCCGGAGGAGGCATCGGAACTCCTCCAGGGGATGGCGGACCGCGTTGGCCGGGGCGGCGGCCTCTTGATCGGGGGGTCGATCTTGTTAAGGACACCGACGTCCTCACGGCCGCTTACAACGACCGGGAGGGCGTCACCGCCTCGTTCAACCTGAACCTGCTCGTCCGGCTGAATCGCGAAGCGGGAGCGGACTTCAACCTCTCGTGTTTTAGCCACCGGGCAAATTACAACAACGAGAAGAATCGGATCGAGATGCGGCTCTACAGCGACCGTGATCAGACCGTTGAGATTGCCGGACAGAAGTTCGATTTCGAGATCGGCGAGTCGATCCTCACCGAGTACTCCCACAAGTACACCGTGGAATCGTTCGGACGGATCGCCGGAGCGGCGGGATTCACCACGAGGCAGGTGTGGACGGACCGGGACAACCTGTTCAGCGTCCAGTACCTGGAGCTGGATTAGAGGACTGGGCGACGCCGTTGGATCATCAGCGTTCGTTTGGCCTAAGCCCTGAGAAACACGATCTCGGTCGTGCGGTCCATTTCCGTCGTCAGCTCCGGATGGAATTTGAACCCTTCCGGATGTGAGAATGCCGCGACCAAGTTGAGGCCGGTATCAGCGGCGCCTGCGGCGTCGATGTTGACGGAAAGATGGCGTACCAGGGATCCCTTCAGCAACTTTGAGAAGTGGCTGACCGTTTTGAGCCGGCCGTCCTTAGACCGCTCAAGAAACTTCACCGTAAACCGGGTGCCATACGACGCGGCTGAAGAGTCCCAGGCCGCGCTATGCTCGTTTGGCAACAGGTCCCAGACGACATCGCTATCGATTTCGCCCGCCAGCGCTTTCGAGATTAAGGGTTTCCAGACGGAGGCGCATGTCCTGTGTCGCAGCAGCGTCCCGGACATTTTCAGCTTGTACGCCGGGATCATGTCGGACGGCCGAACCATCCCGAAGAGCCCGGACATGATGACTACCGATCGATCAAATGCGTGTCTGGAATCAGCGTCCATCGAGGGGTAGTCGATCGCGTCGTACATCACACCCGTGTAGCGTTCGATCGCCGACGTGGTCGACGCACTTTCCAGTTTGGCGTTCTCGGCCATCGCCTTTTCCAGCGCCGGGCCTTTAACTCCCAAAAGATTTTTCGACGACCGCGGGCGCTCAGAAATCTTCACGAGCGCTTTCGCGATGCGGGCCCGCATTGGATTGAGCGACCCGAACGACAGTGTGTCGAGATCGAGCGGAGGACCGTCACCGCCGGAGGCCTTGCCTTCCGAGGGAGGGAGCAGGATCAAAGGTGTGGATGCCATCGACACATATCTATCCACTTATCGGCCGGATGCGCAACCCGATTCGCTCCGCATCCCTGCCTTGACGATGCAGGGCGTGATTTGCCCCGGTCCAGGGGGTACTGCCATCCGCCGCTACGAATCAGAGGGAGCGCGACCGGTGGCGTGGCACCACAGGAATGACGCGAACGCGCCCGGCTGCTTCGACCAGTCAGTCCACGCCTGTCGCATCTCCTGAATCTCGTCGGCGTTCGCCCAGTTGCGCTCCGCCGCGAGGAGCGCAAGCGCCGGGTCTTCGAGGATCGAGTGCATGTAGCGCGCTCCCTCGGCGGCCCCGCTATCCGTCCCGTGGGACTCGGCGGAGGCCCCGGCCGACACGTCAGCAAACCCGGTTTCGATGAGCAGCCGTCGAAGCCTCCGACCGGTTTCCGGATGTCCGCCGCTGTGATGTTGCCACCGGTTCCGCAGGTTTATCGAGGCACGCATCGTTTCCGAGTCTGGTTCCAGAAGGGCCACCCCCCAGTCCGGGCTGCGAACGCCGATGACGCCGCAGGGCTTCAGCACCCGTTTCAACTCCGCAAGCCCGGCGCGTTGATCCGGAAGATGCTCGACCAGGCCGTTCGCGAAAACAGCGTCGAAATGGGCGTCGTCGAACGGCAGATTGACTGCGTCAGCGATCTGGAACGAGACGTTGCCGGCGCCTGAGTCGTCTGCAGCTATGGATGCGGACTCAATTCGGACCGGGTCGATGTCGACCCCGATCACGCGGCCCGGTGAAACACGTCCAGCGAGTCCAAGCGTGATAGATCCCGGGCCGCACCCGATGTCGAGCAGCGTCATTCCGCGGCTCAACAACGGCAAGAAGAACGCCGCCTCAACTTCCACGTTCCGCTGCCGAAACCGTCGCGTCTCCTCCGCCTGACCGTGTCCACGGTGATCGCTAACCGGTCCGGGATTCATTTGAGAGCCCTGGGGGCAGGCCCCAGACTCAACTCAAATCCCCACTCCGGGCTTTCGTCGGGGTCATCCAGCACGCGGTCTCCCACCAGCGAGAACCCCATCCGCTCATACATCCGGTGGGCGATGTCGAACCGCTTATCGGACCAGGCGATCACCTTCTCGTGACCCGTCCAGCGCGCCCAATCAAGGAAATGCTCAGTCATGAGCCGGCCGTAGCCGCGACCCCGATAGTCTGTTGCGAGATAGAGCCGTTCGATTTCGGCCGCTTCGCCCATGTCCAGACCTGCCACCGTGCCGATCACGCCGCCTCGTACTACCAGCACCGTGAAAAATCCGCCGGTATCGACATAGGTCTCTACGATCGTGTAGAGGTCCCGGTGATAGGCGTCGGGGTCCCACGTCAACCGGAACTCGTCGTAGACGGCCTTGATCACCTCAACGATCCCCGGCTGCCACCGTTCGTTGTATGGAAGTAGGAGGGGCCGAGCGGAGGGCGACGTCATCTCGGGATTCTCGTCGACCGGCCACGCCGGGTTATCAGGCGGCGCGGGTTGTCTACCGTCATTACCTGAACAGTGTCTTCTCCGACGCCGGCCTCGATCAGTTTCGGGATGAACTCTCGCTGCAGGTAGACGTAGCCCTTGCCGCCGTACGCCGTCAGTGAGTGGTCGTAGCACACGTCGTGCGACAGGACTATCTGCTCCCGGAATCCGCGCTCTAACAGGTCCAAAAGCAGGCGGAGAACGCGGCCCTCATGCAGGCGGGGATCGCCGATATTGTCGAATGCGACCGTGGCCCCCGCGTCCAGAATACCCAGGTGATAGTCCAGCAACGGATAGCTATCGGCGTGTCCGATTACCACGCGCGAAAGGTCTACACCCTCCTCTAACAGCACGGCGAGCTGGGCGAGGCCTCCACCGCGAACGGCATGTGTGTTCAGGTACAAACCTGTGGCCACCTGTGCACGTCCGCAGGCCCGTAGCACTCGCTCTTCCTGGGCTGAGACCCAGTTTTTATCGATTCCGATCTCGCCGATCACCCCCGGTCGTATCCCGGTGTCCCGCCATCCGTTTTCGATCTCGTCGATAAGTTCCGTAGCGATGTCGTCGACCGTTCTCCGATCGATTCGGTCTTCTGCGGGGTAGTAGGGTTCGCGATACCACCCGCTGCCCATCACTATCTGCACGCCGGTCCGCTCTGAGATCGCCTTTAGCCGCTCCGGCGCCCGACCGATCCCCGGCAAGGTCAGCTCCACGATGGAGCGTCCACCTTCTGCCTTGAACAACGACACCTCTTCCGCAATGAGGTCGTCGTCATCGATCATCCCGGCGGCGTCGTACCTTCCCGAGATCTTGAATAGATCGATGTACAGGTGCTCGTGCATGAGGGTAACGCCGAGCTCTGACGGGTCGATCGGCCCGGTGACGGTCATGACCTGGTCGACGCCGATGTTGGTCATTGATCGAATCCCTCGCGACCGGTCCGCGGTTACTGACTGTCGTATCCGCAAAGCGTACTTTGTGTGCCCTGTTGACGCCAAACGAGGCCAACACCTTGTTCGTCACACTTTACTGAATTGCGTTCGCGGTCCATGATCGCCGACGCGCTCACAATGCCATGAAGGGCCGGCCCATCGACAGAACACGGAGGCGTCAGAGAATGACCAGCTCAATCGTGAAATCGGCGCTCGATGGGGTGATTACGGCTAACGATCATCTCAGCAGCGACGGGTCCGGGATGCTCCATATCGAGGGGCGATCGGCGGAGTCCCTGCTCGATGAGTACGGATCACCTCTATATGTGGTGTCCGAGGCGACGTTGCGGAAAAATTTCCGACGCATCCGTGGCGCATTCCAGTCCCGCTGGCCGAAGCCCGTCAACGTGATGTACGCCATCAAGGCC
>JAQBUX010000090.1 GCA_027623795.1 Chloroflexota bacterium | reverse complement strand
ATCCGCGCCGTCAAACCGTAGTCCGCGCACCTCTGGCTCCGCGCGCCGCCGAACAAAGTACTCCTGGAATGACATCTCGCCGTCATCAGATTCGACGATAGTCCGAACCGGGTCGTCGCTCATCGGGACGACCGGATGGTCCACGCCCATCCGGCGGGCCAGGTCAAGCGTGACCTCGGATAGCGTCATCCCGCCTCGCAGCATCTCGGTCCGGCGAATCTGCAACGCGAGATCGTGATCGCCCAACCCGAACCACGTCTCGGCGCCAAGCCGTCCCAGCGTATCGAGCGCGTTGAAGGTATCTCCGGCAAAACCCCAGCCGGTGTCCGGGTTCGCCAATCCGGCAAGCGAATAGGTAACGGTGTCGATATCGGGCGACACGTGGAGGCCAAAAAACGTTTCGTCATCACCGGTATTCACGACGATGGTCAGAGCGTCAGGCGGCAAAATCCTGGCCAGCCCGACGGCAAGCTTGGCTCCGCCAACGCCGCCGGCAAGCGCGAGCACGCCGCGGGCTGGCGCAGAAACTGCGATCTTGCCCGTTCGCTGCTCGCTCGATGCTTTCGCCATCGCTTACCTTTGCGGTTTGGCCTTTTCCAATTAGATGATCCGAGCCATCCATTTTGCACGCGCCGGCGTTCGCCGGTAAGGTCCGGCCCTTCTGTCGTCGCTGTGCGAGGAAGTGTGAGACGTTAAATACCTCCCGGAGCGACAGGCGATCTTCTTACGAGCGCCACGCGTGGACAGCAACTCAAGAAGGGCCAATCATGACCGACCGGCGAATCCTCGAAGGCGTCAGCGTCCTGGACTTCACGCGGATAATCGCGGGACCGTACTGCACGCGGCTACTGGCGGACATGGGAGCGAGCGTCATAAAAGTGGACGCCATCCCTGAACAAGGATCGCCGGTGAGAACGGCAGGCAGCCCGGGTAACAATCTTGGAAAACGATCGATCGCCCTGGACCTCAAGCATCCGGACGGCGCAGCCGTTGCGCGTGAGATGGCCAACGGGGCAGACGTGGTCGTCGAGAACTTTTCGCCGGGGGTGATGGACCGGCTCGGACTGGGATTCGAGACCATACGGGGGGCGAATCCCGGGCTCGTGTATGCGTCCATCTCCGGGTTCGGGCAGACGGGTCCATACGCCCATCGCCGGGCTTTCGGCGCGACGGCGCACGCCGAGGCCGGGTGGCTCTGGGTCCAACAGCAGGCGGCCGGCACCGATGATCCGTTCCCGCCCGGTATCACCGTGGCCGACATGGCCGCCGGGCTCTCGTGTTTCTCCGGAATACTGGCCGCCCTATTCGACCGAGAAAAGACCGGCCGTGGACAACAGGTCGATGTATCGCTAATGGACGCCCAGCTCTCGATGCTCAACGAGGTCGCCGCCGCACCACTTAACGGGGGCGGCGAAGATGACTGGGAGCCGTTCCGCCACCCTCTCCATCCGTCCAGAGATGGATTTTTGACGATCAGCATCCGGAACGAACGGATGTGGACACGCATATCGGATGGTCTAGGACATTCCGGAACACCAATGCCGGACTCTCCGAGCGAGGCCAACGCGCAGGTCGGAACGTGGATCGCGTCTATGTCCACGACGGAGGCCGCTGAAGGACTCGAACGATCTGGAGCGCCCTACGGCGTCATGCGTTCCATGCCCGAGGCCCTGGATCACCCTCATTTTGCCGAGCGTGGGATGATCGTCGAGACGCCGGATCCGTTGGGCGGTTCCGTACGCGCGGTGAACACGCCGATCGTGTTCTCCGAGGCCCGTCGAGGGCCCGCGTTCGGGCCACCGCTCGCGGGAGAGCACACGCGCAAGTTGCTCGCGGAGCTTGGCCGAACCGGTGACGAGATCAACGAGCTGATCGCGTCCGGAGCGGTGGCGGAGCAGGAAGTGTGACGGTGTACGGCGTATCCTCGATACCAGGACACGTGATTCCTGTTTCCAGGCCAGTCCGAGAATCATCACGGAATGCGAAAGGACAGACGCGGCTGGTTGCGGAGTGGGCGGTCAGCGGCCCGCCCACGGGCGTATTGCCATACGCCACTACAGTGTCGTCGAATGGCGGAGCCATCCCTCACTGTGAAAGAGGTGATTGACTACCATGGTTGACCGCCCGATCGCTGATCAAGCGCAGATCCACAGTGATCTCGCGATCCCGCCCGGCGAGACGTTGCTGGACGAACTCAGGGAACGAGGAATCACACAGAAGGCGTTCGCTGGCATGATTGGTCGCCCGTATCAGGTAGTGAACGCTATCGTGAACGGCAAGAAAGCGATCACGGCAGAGACCGCTCTCCAGTTCGAGAAGGCGCTCGGAATCTCCGCCGTAACATGGATGAACATCGAGTCTGCCTATCGGTTGGCTCTCGCCCGCCGCGCCGTCGGAAAGTCTGAAGCCGTTGTGTAAAAACTGACGCGGCCGACCTCCGTATCTCCCACCGCACCAGCGCGCTGGCGTATGCTTCCGCCCGTCGTCAATCATCGACGTGACAACCCGCACACGCCGCTAAGCGCCAGGGAGCATGTGAGATGGAATTCGGTTTTGGGGTTGCGATGCGCGGCCGGGAAGCGTCACCGGAGTCGCTGAAACGCCATGTCCAGCACGGCGAGCGACTCGGATTCGACATCGTAACCGTCTCGGATCACGTCGTGATCCCGAAGGCCGTGCAGTCGATCTACCCCTACAGCGAGGACGGCGCGTTCTCGGGTGTGGATGCCGGTGAGTGCCTTGAACAGTTAACCGTGGCGATGTTCCTGGCCGCCAACACGTCTTCCATCCGAGTGTTGACCTCGGTGATGGTGCTGCCCCACCGCCCGCCCGTCCTGGCTGCCAAGACCCTGGCCTCCGTGGACGTGCTCTCCGGCGGTCGACTGGTTGTAGGGGTCGGAGCGGGCTGGATGCGCGAGGAGTTCGAGGCGCTTGGCGCCGCGCCTTTCGAACATCGCGGCACAGTGTCGAACGAGTACCTGGAAGCTTTCAAAGAGATGTGGACCAGCGACGAGCCCGAATATGGAGGCACGTACGCGCAGGTTTCCGGCATGAGCTTCTTCCCCAAGCCCGTCCAGAAACCGCACCCGCCGATATGGGTCGGAGGAGAGAGCCCTCCCGCACTGCGACGCGCCGGTCGATTGGGAGACGCCTGGTACCCGATCGGCAACAATCCCACCTTCCCGATGGACACGCCGGAGCGTCTCGCGGAAGCGATGGCCGCGGTCCGGCAACATGCAGAGGATGCCGGACGAGACCCCGCTTCGATCGATTTCGGGTACAGCGCGGGCTGGTACAACGACCGCGAGGAGTCGGCCGGACGCGACGGCGGCCGGCGCGTCTTCACGGGCGTTCCTGAGCAGGTAGCCGCCGACATTCGCGGCTTCGAGGCCCTTGGCGTGAATCATCTGGTCATCGGGCTAACCGGATCATCCCTGGACGATACGCTCGACCGCATGGAACGCTTCGCGACCGTAGTGAGACCGCTGACCAGATAATCCGCGGAACGCCAAATACCCGCCGGGAGACAACGCCAGCCCCGATCAATTTAAGTAACGGAGTGGAAAATGGCCGGAAGACTTGAGGGAAAGATCGCCGTCATCACCGGCGCGAGCCGGGGCCTCGGCCAGTACTGCGCCGTGCAGTACGCGAAAGAGGGAGCGATCGTGGTCGTCGCGGCCCGCACCGAGCAGGAGCGCGATCCGCGGCTGCCGGGCACGATCCACGATACCGTCCGCATGGTGCAGGAAGCCGGAGGGGAGGCGCTCGCCGTCGCCTGTAACGTCGGGGACGTTGAGTCGATACAGGCGATGGTCGATACGGTCATCGGAAAGTACGGCCGCATCGATATCTTGATGAACAACGCCGCGGTGCAACCGCCCGGCTTCATCAACACGATCCAGCCGAGACATTGGGAGCTGGAGTTCAAGATCAACGTGCACGGCCCGTTCCACTGCTCCCGCGCCGTACTGCCCGCCATGGTGGAACATGGCTCGGGCAACATCATCAACATATCGTCCGTCGCCGCAGACCGCGGCCATTCCCACTACGGCGCCACTAAGCTCGCGATCGAAGCCATGACTCGCGGCCTTGCGAGCGACATGAAGGACGACGGTATCGCCGTGAACGCGCTGAAACCTGTCGGCGGCATCGACACACCGGGCATCCGTTTCGGGCGGGCGCCGGGCCAGGTCGGCGGCGACACTCCTCTGCCGGGACTGATTCCGCCGGACAGCTACGTCGAGGCGGCCACGCTGCTGGCGATGCAGACGGTCGATACCTGCACCGGCGGCGTGTTCAACGATGCCGAAGCGGTCGAGCGTTTCGCAGACGACGCAACAAAGGCGCGCCTGGCCAAAATCAAGCCGGCTCCGTAGCCGACCAACGACTCCCGAAGAATCACTCCGAACTACCGGCAACCTACCAAGGACAGGACGCAACATGGCAGTCACACGCGTGTACACCGGCGGCGATGGCGAATCCCATTTTGAGGATGTCGAGATCGCACTCCATCCAACGGCGACAGGTGCGCTCTCTGACCCTCAAGACGCCACGAGCATCATCTTCAGGGAGACTGGCGGCGACTACGATCTGGATTTCCATACCGCCCCACGTCGACAGTACGTGATCAACCTTTTTGGCTCCGTCGAAATCGAGGTCGGCGACGGCTCAAAACGCGTACTCGGGCCGGGCGATGTTCTGCTCGCCGAGGACACGACTGGCCACGGCCACATCAGCCGGGCCGTCGCAGGCCAGGTGAGGCACAGCATTTTCGTTACGTTGGACTGAACGCGGGTCGCGTGACCCGCCGACTCGTGTGCTGAAGCTCTCGTCCGTGTCCTGAGGCTCTCGAAGGACCGGTGCACGGGGTCACCCGCCTGAATCCAGAAACCCGTGTCCTGAGACTCTCGAAGGACCGGAGTCCGGGGGCACACGCCTCAGTCTTGCCTCGGGGCACATCAACGTAGCAAAGCTCAATCACCAATATCGGAAGGACTTACAGATGGCGGAACGTCCGGGACGTCTCAAGGGCAAGGTCGCGATCGTCACGGGCGCAGGTTCGCGCGGGCCGGGCGTCGGAAACGGCAAGGCGACCGCGGTCCTGTTCGCACGAGAGGGCGCCAGCGTGCTGCTGGTGGACGCGCAGGTCGAGCGTGCAGAAGAGACGCTCGCCATGATCGAAGCGGAGGGCGGAACCGCCAGCGTCTTCTCGGCGGATGTCACCGTTGAAGACGACTGCCGGCGGATGGTCGAGACCGCCGTGGAGCGTTACGGCAAGTTAGACGTGCTCGACAACAATGTCGGCATCAGCCTGCGCAAGACGGTGCCCGAAATCGATATGGATGACTGGGACCGCGTCCAGAGCACGAACGTCCGCAGCATGGTACTGACCTCCCGCCACGCCATCCCGCAGATGATCGCGTCAGGCGGCGGCTCGATCATCAACATTTCGTCCGGAGCGGGGATCGAAGCGATCGGCGACGCCGCATATACGACATCCAAGGCTGCGGTGATCGGACTGACGATCGCGATGGCGGGCGATCACGGTCGTCAGGGCATACGAGTGAACTGCGTCGCGCCCGGCGTCGTGTTCACGCCGATGGTGGAGTACCGGCTCGACGACGACATGCGTCAACATCGCAGGAACTCCACGATGCTCGGCACGGAGGGCACGGCGTGGGATGTCGGCAACGCGGCACTCTTCCTGGCAAGCGACGAGGCGCGCTGGGTAACGGGTCACGTGCTATCCGTCGACGCAGGGATGTCGGTCACATCGCGCCACGCATTCCCCGACTGGCGCGTTTAGCCAGCCGACGGTCATGGCCCAGGTTAGGTCGAACCGCACCGCAGAAACCGAGAGCAAATACGAATTATTTATTACGCCCCACGCCGGTCGCTGATTCGTAATCACGGTCCGGCCGGCCGTTCAACGATTTAAGAGTGATTTTGGGGACCAATCCCCCACATCCCCTACTCTTCGCCGAAGTAACGGCGGCGCGCCTGTTCGTCCAGTACGTACCCGTCCGGGCCACTCATGAACACGTCAGGCCGTCTGGACTGGTCGTCGTTCCAGTGGTCAATTGCACGTTCACGATTCGCGTCCGCCTCGGTCCCGGTTTTGAGCAACAGCGTCGTGGACCATTCCTCTAGCGTCAGAACCGTACGCCAGTATTGGTCGTGAGCTTCGGCGTAATCATGACAAGCCCGGTCCATTTCGTCCTCGGACGACAGGGCGTCCCTGAGCAGGCGAACATCCCGCAACGTCGTCGACATCCCCTGTCCCCACGTCGGGTCGGTGGCTCCGGCCGCGTCACCGATAAGTACGACGCCGTCGCCGTACGGATGATCGACCCAGCCGTCAGATGCGGCAATCGTAGCAAATAATCCAATCGGTTTCGCGGTGGCGAACATGGCACCATTCGCCCCGGCTTGTCGACACGCCTTGACGAGCTCATCTGGCGTCGTTGGCGATTGTGATCGCTCGCCGAATACCACGAACGCCCGCCCCTTCCGGGCGCTGTGTGGGAAGTAGTACCCGACTGATCCGATCGCAGGATTGACCCACATGTGCCCCGCTGTGGCATCAGCGTCGACATCTTCAAACATCTGTCCGGTTAGAAATCTCGTCCCAAAATCACGGGTAAATTCGGAAGTTTCAGGAAATCGCCGAAGTTCGAATCCCGCCCACCGCCTTGCTGCGGAATCACGACCGTCTGCGCCCACGACCAACCGAGCTGACACTTCACGTTCGACTTTGTTTGAGCGTACCGAGAGGACCGGTCCGTCCGATGTGCGGCGTAAGCTGCGTACGCTCGCTCCCCGCTCAACCGCCGCGCCTGCGGACGATGCGGATGCCAAAACCGCCTCCTGGGCGTCGGGGTGATAAAACGACACCGCGGGCAGTCCCGGACGCGCCGATGCCACCAGGTCACGTCGCTCGCCGGGGAGGCCGACGGAGATCGTGAAGCCCGGTAGCGCGTGACCGCCTTGGCCCATCACCTCGTCGTAGAGGCCGAGCTCTTTCAACTCCTCAACACCCCACGGCGCTATCCACTCGCCCCTGATTCGATCGGTAAACGTCGGGGTGCGTTCGAGTACTAATACGTTCGCCCCGCGTTCAGCCATCGCCTTTCCGAACGCAGCCCCACCAAGTCCGCCACCGACGACGGCGAAGTCGTATCGATCTACACCCATGATTCCGATTCCATTCGTTGTGCGAGTTCAAACCGCGGCCCGATCAATCTGAGGTGCTGCCCAATCTCAAGTGATGTGCTCCAGGATGAGTCGGTTCAGCCGGTCCGGTTCGTCGATTGGGATCCAGTGGCTCGCGCCTTCAACCCGCTCGTACCGCCACGGTCCCGTGACGTGTTCGGACGATGCGATCATGCGGTTCTCGGTGAGATAGTCGTCCCCTGTTGACCACACGCCCAGAGTCGGCGCTTGCACCGGCGGCAATTGACGAGGATCGCGGGTGAACGACTCTGGCGGCAGGTTTGCGCGGTACCAGTTCAATCCGGCAGTCAGTGCGTCCGGCACTGAAAGGGTGGTGACGTATTCATCGACCCTGGAAGCGCTCCTGAACAGCTCTCGAAACAGTCTCCAGTCGTTTCGACGTAACGCCTCTTCGGCGATGCCATCAAACTGGAACAGGATCCGGTACCAGCCCTTCTGCAACCCCTCCAGGTCTGGCGGTCCGCCCGCGCCCGGGAAGCCGACCGATATCGCCGTCAACGTGTCTGTCCTGTCCGGAAATGCGGAGGCGAACAGCCACGCGACGGCAGCGCCCCAATCGTGGCCGACCACGTGTGCCCGATTCACTCCGAGGGCGTCCATGATCCCGGCGACATCGGCGACCATGTTCCGCAACGCGTAGTCGGCAACCGCATCAGGCCGACCTGTGCGACCGCGACCGCGCATGTCGGGAGCGATGCACCGGAAACCCGCATCCACCAACGGAGCGATCTGGTCTCGCCACAGGTCAGCCGTATCGGGAAAGCCGTGCAGCAGTACAACGGCCGGACCTTCTCCGCTGTCGGTCACGTGGAACGACAGTCCGTTGGCCTCTACACGCCGGGTTGGTTGTCCGCCTGTCATCGCTACACCTTCGGGCTGGTTTCAAATTAGGCTAGCGGCCGACCGGTTCCTGGCTCCGGGTGCAAATCTCCCGTTCCCATCGTGCCGGGAGAAAGACTATACCGCCGCTCCGGGTGGTCTTCACGGCGTCCAACGGTGCTAAAGTCCCGGCGAACCCCAGCGGAGGGGCGCCCGGCGTCGCCACGCGGTCGGGCAAGTCATGTGCAGGGAGCACGCGGCGCACCGAAACGCCGACACGCCGAATCTAACCCACATCAGCTATTGCCAGCGCTCAAGCCTCTCCAGGCGATACCCAAAGGACACACCGCCCAATGGTTGACTCCCGCGAGATCCAGCCTGACGAGTTGATACCGCTGTCGACTGGCGCGTGGATTCTGGGCGCGGGCGGCGGCGGCAGTCCTTACTACTCATACTTGAACATGCGGGAGATGTACCGGGAGGGCAAGCGCGTCACGCTTATCGACCCCATGACCCTCGGCGACGACAACCTTGTTGCGGTGGTTTCCAGCATGGGCGCGCCGCTCGTCGGCCAGGAGCGGCTCCGGGATCCTCAATTCGCTGCGAAGCCGGTCCGCATGATGGAGGAGTACCTCGGCCGCAAGTTCGACGCGGTAATGTCGTTGGAGATTGGAGGCGGCAACGCCCTGCAGCCTCTGATGGTGGCCGCCGTGACAGGGCTGCCTGTCGTCGACGCCGACTCGATGGGCCGGGCCTTCCCGGAAGCGCAGATGACCAGCTTCGCCATCGGCGATCTCCAGATGTTTCCACTCTGTCTCGCCGACATCCGCGACAACGAGACGATCATCGCCCGCGCCGCGAGTTGGAAGTGGATGGAACGCATCAGCCGAAAGGTGTGCACTGAGGTCGGCTCGACCGCGGCGACCTGCAAAGCACCCAGATCCGGCAAAGAAGTGAAGGAGTGGGGAATCCTGTACACCACGACGCGGGCGATCGAGCTCGGCCGCGTCGTCGAAGAAGCCCGGACGCGTCACGAAGACCCGGTACAGGCGGCGCTAGAACACGAGGGCGGGATTTTGCTGTTCCGCGGCAAGATCACGGACATCGACCGCCGCACCACCGAGGGATTCCTGCGGGGTGCTACCACCATCGAAGGACTCGACCAGGACTCTGGCAGCCAGTTCAAACTGGAGTTCCAGAACGAATTCACGATCGGGCTCAGGGACGGCGAGCCGGCGGCCACCGTGCCGGAGATCATTTGCGTCATGGACTCGCTTTCCGGGGAGGCGATCGGCACGGAAACGTTGCGCTACGGCCAGCGGGTCTCCGTCATCGCATTGCCGGCTGCGCCGGTGTTGACCTCCCCTCGCGGG
>JAQBUX010000089.1 GCA_027623795.1 Chloroflexota bacterium | reverse complement strand
GCCTCAGGATCGTAGAGAGACTGCAGAAGTCCCTTCACGCCCATCCGTTTCGCCTCGGCCAGGATGAATGTGGAGTCCGCCGATGATCCGCCGCCGATGTTGTCGCCGACATCCATGAGAACGATCGGTCCAAGATGGGAATGGTCGCTATCCGCCACCGGGGCCGACAGTGCGGTGCCGTCGGACGGGACGAAGTTGGTGACGCCCTCTGGCTTCCGACCGATGTAACGCTGCTCCGCCATCGTCAACGCCTCGGTGACGCTCGGGACCGACACGTTAAGCTCGGCGCGCTGCGGCCACGCGCGACGCGCCATCCACCGGGCCGCGTCCCGGGCGATATCGAGGTCACCGTCGGCGATGGCGATGAAACTCATGCCCATCTCCTCGACATCGGCGTACGGGTAGCCTTCCGCCACGCTGGTGTCCAGAATCCCGGGCCGCTCGTTCGCCGCCACCGCGTCGGCGACCAGCCCCATCATCGGCTCCTCGCCGGTGAACTGCCGGACGATGTTGACCAGCATCGGGGGCGTCTCGATCCACTGGACCGGCGTTATCTCGCCGAGCGCAGCGCTGTAGATCAAGTCTGCCGTCTTCCGGCCGCGGATTCGCGTGTCGAGGTGGGGATTGGTGCGCCACACGACACAGGCTGTTGTCCGCTCGATCAACTCGCGTGAGATGTTGGAGTGCATGTCGAGCGTGATGCCAACCGGGACCTCCGGCCCGACGATCTCCCGGATCGCGCGGGCCATCTCGGCGTCCATATCGGGGAACTCTTCGGACACCGCCGCGCCGTGGTTGGCGATCAACACGCCGTCCCACGGCCCTTGATCCCGCAACATCCCGAGCATCTCGCCCGATAGCCGGTCGTAGGCGTCCTTCGTGATGGTGCCGATAGGCCCGGTCCGGGCAAACATCAGCGGAACGAGCTCGAACCCCAGATCGCGGGAGGCCTCGACGTAACCGGCGATCGTGTAGGCGGAGTCAGCATGGCGTTCGAGGATCTCAGGCCCGCGTAATAGTTCGACCTCCACAAACTTCTCGTACTCCGCCGGTACCCGTGAGAAGGTGTTGGTCTCGTGTGAGATACCCAGGGTCGCGATGCGCATTCGATGTCCTGACTGGCGTTAGAGCGGATCGAAGATGGCCGATTCCTGGAGAAAGTCGTGCCGACGGCATGATCGCCCGGCAACAGAGGTGGCGCAACTTTTCCGTAATAAGGCTACCGGGCGTCGTGCGCCGATATCGTCCGGGCAACGGTGCTAGCAGCTGAATAAACACAATTTGTGCCGTTTTTCACACAACGATCATATTTGATGCGTTCGCACTCACGGTTTACTCACGCCCCACACGCGAGTATCTCTCTCAGACGGTAATCACCGCACGGCTGGGATGCGGAGGTCGCAGAGCCCGGCCGGCGGAAGAAAAAGGAAGGTCCTGAAATGCCTGCACTGAGAAAGTTGATCGGGATCGCAGTTTTCGCGATCGGAGTCGGAGTTCTGGCGGTCGGCGCCTTTTTCATCCAGCAGGGTTACGCGGCAGAGAGCGAGATCTCGGACCGGTTGGCCGATGAGGCGGTCACGATAACCATCGACGACGTGGCGTACCCGGTCAACTCCGGGGAACGCGCTACCGCACAGGCGCTCGTCATCAAGTCTCACACGCTGGAGCGGTACGGGCCCTGGCAGACCCTCGAACGCGACAGCGACGAACGGGCCGCTGTACTGGATGGCCTGGTGCTTCGGAACTCCCTCAACATGGCCCGGATGGGCTTTGACCTGAGCTTGATGGTGAGGGCGACCGGGTTGGTGTTCGCAGTCATCGGGATGGGCCTGGCGACGACCGGTGCGGTGGTTTACGCACTTGCGACCCGGGTTAACGAAGAGGAGCGCAAAGAGGTCAGGTACGGAGCGGCGGTTCACGCCGTCTAGCCACCTGACTGATGCACAGGCGGCCCGGCGGGCCCGACCCGGTGACATGAACCGGGGACGGCGGCCGGGCCGTTCCGCGTCCGGGCCATCATCGGCCGGGCAACGTCTATTTGTTGTATGCGTGTTTTTTGGCGGCTGCTTCGTCCAGGTCACAGCCCCAGCCCGGGCCGTCCGGTATCGTCATGAACCCGTCTTTTAGCTCCGGGACCGCAGTCGTTAGCTCGTCACGCCAGGGTGATGAATCGACGTCCGTCTCCATGATCCGCACGTTGGGGACCATAGCCGTGAACTGAAGGCTCTGGAACGTCGCAAGGTGGGACGTGTAGTTGTGCGGGGCGATGTTTATCTCGTAAATCTCGGCGAGATCGGCGACCTTTCTCGACTGCGTAAACCCCTGCCACGGCACATCGATCTTGACCGTATCGAGCGCCCGAAGATCGAAGAAACGTTTGTACTCGCGAACTCCCAGAAGTTGTTCTCCGGTGCAGATCGGCGTCCGCGTCGAGGATTTGATCTGCGCCAGCGGCTCGGGCTCGAAGCGGTCGAACTCCAGCCACATCAGGTTGTACGGCTCCAGCGCCTGCGCAAGCCTGATCGCCGCTTCGGTCTTGAACTCGTAGTGGATGTCGAGTGCGATGCCGACGGACGGGCCGGCCGCCTCTCGCATCACAGACATCTGCCGGACTGCGTGGTCGATCAGGTTCTGATCGGCGTTCTGGTCGAAATCGCCCGCAAAGACCTGGTTCATTCGGCGTGACGGATCGCCCGGGAAGATGATGTTCGTCTTGAACGCGCTAAACCCGGCGTCGGTGGCCTCGCGAACGCAATCGGCGACGTCGTCCCACGTCTTTAGCGGCGCTACGCCCAGTTCACCGGCCCGTTGCGCCCGGTACGAGGCCAGATGGGACCAGTACACCTTTTGGCGGTCCCTGAACGGCCCGCCCAGCAGTCTGTAAACCGGCAGCCCGGCTGCCTTGCCCTTGATGTCCCACAGTGCTAACTCGATCCCGGCGATCGCCATCGCGGCCGCCCCGCCGCGCGCCTGCGCGGTTCGCCGGTACATCTCCAGGTAGTGCCGCTCGACCGGGTCAGGGTCTTTGCCGATCAGCGCGGCGCCGATGTCCTCCACCAACCCGGTCAGGCCGCGAGAGATGGAACCGGTCCCGAACTGGCTGTATCCGGTAATCCCGGCGTCGGTCCGGATGATCCCGAACATCCACGGCCCGCCGCCGCCGGTGGCTACGGCTCGTGTCTCGATGGCGGTAATCTTCATACGAGTTCTTCCTATCGACGGGTGGTGACCAGTTGGCTGTCGGGGCGCCCTTCGAGAGCCTCAGGGTGTATCCGCCCGGGCCAGTTCCGGGATCAGACGCTTCCCTACCCGGTATACGCGTACTGTTTCAGGGCCGCCTCGTCTAGATCTGAACCCCAACCCGGCGTTTGCGGTATCGCCATGTAGCCGTCCTTGATGTCCGGCAGAACGGTCGTGAGCTCGTCCCGCCACGGCGCTGCGTCAACGTCGCTCTCCATGATCCTGACGTTCGATACAGATGCCGTCAGGTTCAGGCTCTGGAAGGTGGACATGTGCGATCCGTAGTTGTGCGGGGCGATGTTCAGGTCGTACGTCTCCGCCAGGTCCGCCACCTTCTTGGACTGCGAGAAGCCCTGCCACTGCACGTCCACTTTGACCGTGTCCATGGCGTGGAGCTTGAAGTAAGGCTGGTACTGCCGCACGCCGAGGAGTTGCTCGCCGGAGCAGATTGGTGTCGTGGTGGACGCCTTGAGTTGGGCCAGCGCGGCCGCGTCCTGATTGTCGATCTCCATCCACATCAGGTTGTACGGTTCCAGTTCACGGGCGATGCGGATCGCACCCTCGGTCTTAAAGTTGAAGTTGATGTCGAGCGCGATCCCGATATCCGGTCCGACCGCCTGGCGCATCGCCGAAATCTGCCGGTCAGCGTGGTGGACGAGCTCGGTCGTCGCATTCTGATCGTCGGACTCGAAAAATCCCTGTGTGATCGCTGCGGAGGATTCGCCCGGGAACACGATGTTCGTTTTGAAAGCGGTGTAGCCCTTCTCGACCGCTTCAGCGGCGGCATCGGCGACGTCCTCCATCGTCAACAATGGAGCGCCCCCGTACAGCTTCGAGTCCATCGCGCGGTACGTCGCAAGGTGAGACCAGTAGACGCGTTGCCTGTCCCGGTGCGGCCCGCCCACAAGCTGGTGGACCGGCACGCCGTAGCGCTTGCCCTTGATGTCCCACAGCGCAAGCTCGATCCCGGCGATCGCCATCGCTGTCGCGCCGCCAGACGATGACCGCGTCTGCCGGTACATGTCCATGTAGAACTTTTCGACCGGATCAGGGTCTTTGCCGATCAACCAGCCTGACAGGTCCGCCACGATCCCCGGAAGGCCTCGCCAGAACTGGCCTTCGCCAAACTGGCTGTAGCCCGTAACGCCCTCGTCCGTTCTGACCGCGCAAAATAGCCATGCGCCCCAGCCGCCAGACTTGACGGCGAAGGTATCGATGGCGGTGATCTTCATGTGGGTTCGTCCAATCGTCTTGTGGGTACTGTTACTTGTAGGGGCGGGGCTTGCCCCGCCCGCGGGCGGCCCGGGCGCCACCCCTACGGTTGTGTCACTGGTCCGCGCCTCAGACCCCTATCCCTGGAATGCGTACTTCTTCGCCGCCGCCTCATCCAGGTCGCAACCCCAGCCGGGTCCGGTCGGAATCGTCATGAACCCGTCCTTGATCTCCGGGACGGCGGTCGTGATCTCGTCTCGCCATGGAGCGGAATCGACGTCCGACTCCATGATCCTGACGTTGGAGACGGAAGCGGTCAGGTTCAAGCTCTGGAAGCTGGATAGCTGCGAGTTGTAGTTGTGAGGGGCGATGTTCATCTCGTAAACCTCGGCCAGTTCCGCGACCTTCTTCGCCTGCGTGAAGCCCTGCCACTGCACGTCCACTTTGACGGTGTCCATGGCGTGCTTTCTGAAGTAAGGCTGGTACTGCCTGAGGCCGAGCAACTGCTCCCCGGTGCAGATCGGTGTCCGCTGCGCCATCTTGAGTTGCAACAGGGCGTCCGGGTCCTGGTTGTCGATCTCCAGCCAGAACAGCTCGAACTCTTCGAGCGCCCGGCCCATCGCGATCGCGCCCTCGGTTTTGAAGTTGTAGTTGATGTCCAGGAGGATATCGATGTCCGGGCCGACCGCTTGCCGCATCGCGCCGATCTGCTCAACGGCATGCCGTACGAGGTCTGTCGGCGCGTTCTGGTCGTCCGTTCCGCCAAACATCCTGTCCCCGATCCCGGACGCATTCTCGCCGGGGAACACGATGTTGGTTTTGAAGGCCGTGTAGCCCGCGTCCACGGCCTCGCGAGCGCAGTCAGCGACGTCCTCCATGGTGAGCAACGGCGGCTTGCCAAACTCCTTTGCACGTCGCGCCCGATAGGTGGCAAGGTGCGACCAGTAAACCCGCTGTTTCTCACGGAACGGGCCTCCGCCCAGCCGGTAGACGGGTACTCCGAGGTCTTTGCCTTTGATGTCCCAGAGGGCAAGATCGAGTCCGGCTATGGCCATCGCCGTGGCGCCGCCGGATTCGGCCCGGGTACGCCGGTACAGGTCCATGTACAGCTTGTCGACCGGCCGTGGGTCCTTGCCGATCAGGCTTCGACCCAGGTCTTCGACAAGGCCCGGCAGCCCCTTGTACAGGGAACCAGAACCGTACTCGCCGTAGCCAGTGATGCCGGAGTCGGTGCGGATGGCGCAAAAAAGCCATGGGCCGCGGCCGCCGCTATTTACCAGGAAGTTCTCAACCGCTGTGATTTTCATCTGTTAACGTCCAATCGATTGATGAGGGCGATTTCAATGTAGGGGCGGCCCTTCGAGAGCCTCAGGGTGTATCCGCCCTCGGGCAGGGCAAGCCCCGCCCCAACGCGTCGGCCCTACTTGTCCCAGGCGTACTTCTTCGCCGCCTCTTCGACCAGGTCGCATCCCCATCCGGGGGTCGTGGGGACGGTCATGTAGCTGTCCACCACCTCCGGAAGATCGGTAAACAGCTCGAAACGCCACGGAACGCCCTCGGGGTCGCTCTCCATGATTCTGACATTGGAGGACGCGGCGCACAGTTGGACGGACTGAAAGCTCGCAAGCTCAGACGCCGGATTGTGGGGGGCGATGTTCAGCTCGTATGTCTCTGCGAGGTCGGCGACCTTTTTGGAAGTCCCGAAACCCTGCCACTGAACGTCAACCTTGACGGTGTCCATGGCCCGAAGCTCGAAGTACGGCAGGTACTCACGCATGGTGAAGTGCTGCTCGCCAGAGCAGAGCGTCGTTGACGTAGAAGCCTTGAGCTGCGCCAGCGCCTCCGGGTCTTCGTTGTCGTGCTCGATCCAGAACAGGTTGTACGGCTCAAGCGCACGGGCGACCCTGATCGCGCCCTCGGTTTTGAAGTTGTAGTTGATGTCCAGGAGGATATCGACGCCCGGGCCGACGGCTTCCCGCATCACCGAAATCTGCTTCTCGACGTGCCGCACCAGGTCCGTATCGGCGCGCTGGTCGTGGCTGAGGCCGTCCCGCCCCTGAGAGATCGAACGGGGCTTTTCGCCCGGCCACAGGATGTTCGTCTTGAACGCGTCGTAACCGCGCTCCGGCGCTTCTTGGGCCGCCGCGGCGACCGCAGCCCAGTCCTTCAACGGCTTGTCAGGCGCAAGTCCCGGGTTCTCTGCGCGGGCGCTGCCGAGGTGCGACCAGTAGACGCGCTGCTTGTCGCGGAACGGTCCGCCGACAAGATGGTTCACCGGCACGCCGAGCGCTTTGCCCTTGATGTCCCAACACGCCAGCTCGATCCCTGCGATGCCCATCTGGGCGATCCCGCCGGGGACCTGCCGGAGGTGTCGGTAGAGGTCGAAGTAGAGCTTCTCGACCGCCTCAGGGTCTTTCCCGATGACGAGAGGTTTCACGTCCTCGATCAGCCCCACCAGCGCATGGGCTGCGTTGCCGGCGCCGAACTCGCCGTAACCTGTGATCCCGGCGTCAGTGCGGACCGCCGAGAACAGCCAGGGCCGACGGCCACCGCTGACTACAAATACTTCAACATCTGTGATCTTCATATGGTTTCGTCCTATCGAGTGCTCAAGGCCGTTTCACTGTAGGGGTGGGGCGGTCCACTGCGTGCCAGTTATGCGTTCCAGGCGTGTTTTTTCGCCACGTCCTCGTTGAGGTCCGTGCCCCAACCGGGTCCGGTCGGGATGTCGATGTAGCTGTTCTTCGGCTCCGGCACGACGGTGACCAGTTCGTCCTTCCACGGGATTGCGTCAGGGTCTGACTCCATGATCCGGACGTTGGAGACGGCCGCCGTAAGGTTGAGGCTCTGGAAGGTCGACAGGTGGGAGTTGTAGTTGTGGGGTGCGATGTTCAGTTCGTACGTCTCGGCCAGGTCCGCGACCTTCTTGGCGTTCGAGAATCCCTGCCACTGGACATCCACCTTGACGGTGTCCATCGCGTGCAGGTCGAAGAACGGCTTGTATTGCCGCATCGTCACGAGTTGCTCGCCGGACGTGATCGACGTGCGGGTCGATGACTTGAGTTGCGCCATCGCCTCCGGGTCCTGGTTGTCGATCTCCAGCCAGTACAACTTGAACGGCTCCAGCGCTCTGGCGACGCGGATCGCCGCCTCCGTCTTGAAGTTGTAGTTGATGTCCAGGCAGATATCGATGTCCGGCCCGACCGCCTCTCGCATCACCGAGATCTGCTTCACGGCCTGGTTGATGATGTCCGCCTCCGCGAGCTGGTCGTGCGAGCGACCATCCCGCCCCTGCGTGATGGCCGACGAGGGATTGCCCGGGAACAGGATGTTGGTCTTGAACGCCGTGTACCCCTTGTCGACGGCTTCACGTGCGCAGTCGGCTACGTCGTCCCATGTCCGGAGCGGCTTCGCCCCCCAGAGTTCAGGATTGCGCGCACGATAGGTTCCGAGGTGCGACCAGTAGACCCGCTGCTTCTCCCTGAAAGGACCGCCGACGACACGGTGGACCGGGATTCCCAGCGATTTGCCCTTGATGTCCCATAGCGCGAGTTCGATCCCTGCGATGGCCCACGCCGTGACGCCGTAGGGCGTGCCGCGGTAGGCGCGATACAGGTCGAAATACAACCGTTCCACGCCCGTCGGGTCTTTGCCGATGAGCCAACTGCTCATGTCGCGCACGAGGCCCTGAATACCGTGAGTGACCCCGCTCTCGCCAAACTCACCGTAGCCGGTGATCCCTCCGTCCGTCCGTATGGCGACGAAGTGCCACGGCCTGGCGCCGCCGTCCACTGCGAAGGTGTCGATACCGGTGATCTTCATGCGCCAGATGCTCCTCTGGGAGTGGGTTAGCCCGGCTCGAAACGGGATGGCGGCGCTACTGTACACCCGGTCCGCTGGACCGGCATGACGATCATTTATCGGATTCTTGTGAGGAAATGGACCTGTGCCGCCGTGCCGCGCCCAGGAGCCCCACCGCTGGCAACAACGCCAGCGCGCCCACCGCCAGGCCGAATCGAATCGATCTGATGGTTGCGATCGCGCCGATCGCGGGACCGAAGGTGACCTGCCCGAGCGCATCCGATTGGGAGTGCATGGAGATGACGGTGGCGCGCACCGATGGATCCAGACCCCTGTTGATCCAGGCGAGGAATACCGGATTGCTGGCCCGTCGGATAGCCGTCACAACCCAGTACGCGATCACCAGTCCGGCCAGGGTGGACATAAAGGCGAATACGCCGAGCGCGATGGCGAGCAGAATCGTGAGCGCTGCGAGCGCCCGGGTCGGGCCGGCCTCCGTGGTCACCGCTCCCGCGCGTCCGACGAGTTCGGTCACGCCCACCCCCAACAGCATCCCGCCGGCGGAGATCACGCCGAACCAGACCAACGGGTCCAGCCCGGCGACGCCCGGTAGCTCCACCTGATCCAGCAGATGCGCCGGCCATAGCCTGTCGAACGCCTCAGACGACGCGCCAAGGATAGCGGCCACGGCCAGGGTGAACAGCAGTACGGATCGGCCTCGCACCACGCGTACACCAGACCGGAGGGTGTCCACAACAGCGAGCATGCCCTCGCCGCGGCCGACGGCCGGTGTGAAGTTGCGCTCCTCCATGACGAGATACAGGTATCCCGCCAGCAATAAGAACAAAATGCCGGAAACGATAAACGGAATATGTAGGCTCAATACGGCGAGCGCGACCCCGACGAAAATCCCGACGAATGCCGCGATCTGGCCGGCCTGAGCCGCCCTCAGAAATATCGGTCCCACGTCGTCGTCGCCGACCTCGTCCGCGATCCAGGCTTCCTGGGCGCCGCTCGTGAACGCGAAACCGACCGCCCAGAACACCTGCGCCAACAGGATGGTTTCCAGGGACGCTATCGATCCCCAGATCAAAAATCCGATGGACAGAATGGCGTAGCCGATGATGACCGAGCGGCGCCGTGAATAGGTGTCGGCGACAATTCCGGTCGGCACCTCGGCGATCAAGACGCTGCCTTCCAGCACCGCCCCGACCAGTAACAACTGGAACGGA
>JAQBUX010000088.1 GCA_027623795.1 Chloroflexota bacterium | reverse complement strand
CGCCCCGGCGACAATTGCGCCACGTGCATAGATCAGGGCCGGTCCGGCAGGGTCGTCGGAAGAGGCCGAACTCTGCCAGCCGCTCAGATCCTTGGCTATCCCGACATCGTTCGAATAGTCCTCAGCTCCGAAGCAAACGGCGGCGATCCTCGGGGATGCGCTGCAGACTTCGTACGCGGCCACGACGGCGCGCGCCGTTTCGATCCACGGATAGAGTGCGATGGAGCCGGGCTGAACTCCGTTCCGGCGCTCCGATGCGGTGATCGCGGCGGCGATCCGCCTCACGTCGCCCGCGCTTCTCACCTTGCCGACCGATACCCCTGAGATTGACGGTCCCATAACCGCCTCCAGGTCGTCCTCAAACAGACCGGTGTCCAGCGAGTTGAGGCGCGGTATCACCGGAGTCCCCGAGCCGGCAAGATTTATGAGATTCGCCGCTATCTCACGGCGTGCCATCGGCTTCTCATTCCAGGTGACGGCGTCTTCCATATCCGGCATGAGTGCGTCCGTGGACGCGCCAGCGGCCTTCGCCAGCATATCTGGCCGATTGCCTGGCACAAAAAGGAGGCTTCTGGGAGTTCGCGTCATGGGATGGACACTCCGGGTGGGATGACTGGTGATGGACAAGCGCCAGAACGCGGAGCGCCTCTTGCTCGGCCTGACGGCGATAATGTTCCCCCGGACCGCCGCTTGCGTCCGGAACACCAGTGAATCACAAACGGCTGGAGCGGATCCTCCCCCATGCAGTCCCCGTCACGTCGTATCGAAATAATCGCCATAACGGGCCTTCCTCAGGTGCAGGAAGGCGATGACCTCGCGGCGATGATAGTGGACGCCTCCACACGACAAGGGACTCCCCTGGCGGCAGAAGACGTCGTAGTCGTCGCCCAGAAGGTTGTATCGAAGGCCGAGGGCGCGTACGTCGACCTGGCCCGGGTCGTGCCTTCCGACAGGGCGATCGAGCTCGGGGCCACCGTGCAAAAAGATCCGCGGCTTGTCGAGGTAGTCCTTCAGCAGACCGCAAAGATCATCCGAGCGACGCCCGGCGTGCTCATCACCGAGACGATCCATGGGCTTGTGTGCGCGAACGCCGGGGTCGATAGCTCAAACTCGGCGCTGGACGGACGAGTGATTACGCTGCCGCTGGACTCGGACGACTCAGCCCGCATTATCCGCTCCCGGCTGGAGTCGCTGGTCGGCGTTCCGTTGGCGGTCATAGTGTCCGATTCTTTCGGAAGGCCGTGGCGTGAGGGGAGCATGAACGTCGCCATCGGCGTGGCAGGTATAGAGCCGCTGGACGACTCGCGCGGCCACGAAGACGATCACGGACGAATGCTGGCAGCCACTATCGTGGCGGTCGCCGACGAAGTAGCGTCCGCAGCCCAACTGTTGATGGGAGAGTTCGGAGGGGTCCCCGCGGCAATCGTCCGCGGGGCGAACCTCGACAGGTCAGACTCGGCGGATGCGCGAGCTCTTCAGCGTAATCCGAGGTTCGACCTGTTCCGGTAAAGAAATTCGTCCTGATAACGAACTCTCGGGCGGCGCGGAGATTATTTGACCTCGTCAGCCTTGACCTTGTTTTCGGACGCCGCCGCTTTCGCTGGACCGGCCTTGGCGGCGTTCGCGTTCGGCGGTGCGGCTTTCCCGGAACGTGCCGTCCATGACGGGGTGTACTCGTACGAGTTCCGGAACTCTCGTTTGTCGCCACACACCGTGCAAGACCCGTCACTGGTTGGTCCGTTTGGCGGCTCGATTAGCCAGACGTGCTTGCATTCGGACGATTCGTCGGCCACCGCCAGCTCTTCCGTGATTGGGGCGGCCGCGACTTCACGCTCCGCGGCAGCGACGACCGTCTCTGCGGCAATCTTCGACTTTGCGGCGCTTTTGGGCGCCGCGGCGGCCCTGGAAGCGGGCTTCGCCTTTGAAGCGGCTTTACGACCCGACTTGGTTTCTGAGTTTTTCGTCGCCAACGGTTGTTCCTCCCAGCGGTCGCCCCGCCAAAAATCGTGCGAGTTACCGGACTAAACGTCCGCCAGGACCGCGCAAGGTGCAAAAAAAGAGGCCCACCGTCTCATGCACGTGGACCTCGGGCCAGCATCCTAGTTTAACAGATGCAGTCAAATCAGGCGTCGGGGAGTTGCGCCGGGCGTCACAATTGTGGCGTCCGCGTGGTACGGTTGGCGGACCCAAACGGCGATGCGGGCTCCCGTTACGTTAATGAACGTAACAGGCGGAACCCTGCGCCGAAGCCGATGGCGCAAGTAAGCGGTAAACCGCAGGCCTCCGCCCAATGACATCCCCCGGGAACCAGAAACCCAGGAATTCAGGGACCAGGGACAAGATTCTCGTCCTGATCCGCGGACGGGAGTCAGAGACCGTTAACGGTCTGTCGGACGAACTCGGCCTGGCGCCAGCGACCATCCGCCGCCACCTGGACATCCTGCAGCGCGACGGGCTTGTCACATTCACGGAGATTCGGCACGGAACGGGAAGGCCGGAATTTTCCTTTTCATTGACCGATCAGGGGCACGAGTCCCTTCCGAAGCACTACAACGAGATGCTCGGGCTTCTGGTCTCCAGATTGACGGCCCTGGATGTGGAATCACTCAACGGCCGCGCCGGGAAGCAACTGTTCGACGAGATTCTCGGCGATTTAGCCCGAGAATCGGTCGAACAGAGCGCCGCGACCGGCGCGGGCGTAGCGCGCCTCGTGGAGATGCTTCGCGAACAGGATTTTGCGCCGGAGGTGAGCGCAGATACTGACGGCATCTCGATCAGCCTGATGAGCTGCCCGTTCCGTTCGGTGGCGATGCTCAACCCTGAACTGTGTGGATACGACACGGCCGTGATCGCCCGGGTCGCTGCCTCGCCCGTGAAGCGAGTCGCCTGCCTCACCGACGGCGATCCTTTCTGCAGGTACGTGATCGCCGAGAAACCGGCGACCGGCGGCGCAAAACACTAGGTCAGCGGCGGCGCGCCGTCGAGGTGTCCCGTCTGATTGAAGCTCATCAACGTGGCCGACCCGTTCCCCGCGCCAACGACGCTTACCCCGCAGTTGGAGAAATGAAACCGTCCTATGGCGGTCTCCGGCAGGTCCAACAACACGACCAGCAGGCATTTGAGCGAACCGCCATGTCCGACAATCGCGACATCGCCTTCTGCATCGAGCAACCGTGACTCGTCAACGAATCGACGGGCGCGTGCGACGACTTCGCTCATCGACTCGCCGCCAGGGGGGCGAAACAGAGGGTCGCCGGAGGAAAACCGTTCGGCTCCGTCCGGATTCCCCTGACGCACCTCATCCCATCGACGCCCCTCCCACTCGCCGAAGTTGACCTCGCGGATGGCCTCGGTCAGCCGAACCGGGGATCCCAGCGCATCAGCAGTTCTGGCACATCGCGACAGATCGCTGGACCAGGTGAGCTCCACATCAAAAAGATCCCTGACATGGCGCCCCGCCATCTCCGCCTGGGCGAGACCTCGCTCGTTCAGCGGCTGGTCGTACTGACCCTGAGCGCGGCCGGTCACGTTCCATTCCGTCTCGCCATGACGAACCAGGATCACCCTCGGCATTGATTTACTCCACCGCCGTACCCGTGGTGATTATGTGATTGATTGGCTCATCGGGATGCCAGTGCATCGCACAAGCCGACTTCTTTCCATGATCCGAGAACAACTATGGTATTAGGACGATATCCGTAAGAACATGGGAAGGTTGTTTTTGACGCGAAGTCGCGCGGAATGCTTTGCAGGGAGCCCCGGCCTTGGGACACGGACCGATTATTGAAGCAATCGACGTCTGCAAGACCTACCGGTCCAGAAGCGTCGTCGTCGAGGCCTTGAAAGGCGTGACACTGTCCGTGGCCCGAGGCGAGATGGTCGCCATCATGGGGCCAAGCGGCTCCGGGAAGACCACCCTGTTGAACTGCATCTCTGGTCTCGACGGCGTCGATCAGGGAGAGGTCTCGATCGATAACCAGCCACTCCAGGGCATGTCCGACGACGCGCTCAGCGAGTACCGGGCCAAATCCATGGGATTCGTGTTCCAGGCGTTCAACCTGCTGCCCGTGCTCTCGGCGCGGGAGAACGTAGAACTGCCGCTCGTGCTCGCCGGGGTCAAGTCAGGGACGGCGCGAACGAGGGCGATGGAGAAACTTGAACAGGTGGGACTGGTTGACTGGGCGGACCACATGCCAAATGAGTTGTCAGGCGGACAGATACAACGGGTTGCGATAGCGCGAGCGTTGGCGAACGATCCCGCAATCGTCTGGGCTGACGAGCCGACGGGCAACCTTGACTCTGACAACACGAACCAGGTCATGGACCTGCTGTGTGATCTCAACGAAACCCACGGCCAGACCTTCGTGCTGGTGACGCACACGCAGGAGGTAGGGGGCCGTGCGCACCGCATCGTGAACATGCGCGACGGGTTGATCGAGGGCGAGAGCATCCGGGAAATCCAGGTTTAACTTTGGAAAACCTGTTCGGCATACCGATGGTGGGCCTCGCCACATCGCTCGCTGCGATCCTTGCGATCACGAGCCTCGTGATCATCGTGATGGCGCTTCGCAACCGGATTTTGATGAAGCTCGCCCTTCGGAACATCCCGAGGCGGCGTGCGCAGACCGTCCTGATCGTGATCGGCCTGATGTTATCCACGACGATCATCTCGGCGTCGCTCGCTATCGGCGACACCGTGACCGGCTCGATACGCGGCGTCGTCCTCGACGCGCTCGGGCATACCGACCTCCGGCTACGCACGCCTCTGTCGGGCGGCACGGCGGAGAGCCAGGTGTTTGCGGACGACGCAGACGGGACGGCGTTCTTCGTGGACCGCTATCTCGACGCGGGGACGCTGGCGCTCGTACTCGATATCACGAGTGCGGACAGCCGCATCGACGGCGTGATGCCCCAGATTCGAGAGGTCTTACCGGTCCTGGACGTCCGCTCGCAACTGACAGAGTCGAGGATGACGGTCGTCGGCTTTGACCTCCAACGCCAGGCCGGATTCGGGGACATCCGCACAGTCGCTGGCGAGACGATCATGCTCGATCAGCTTGGCGATTTTGAAGTCCTGATCAACGAGTCCGGCGCCGCCGAGCTCGACGCGCAGGTCGGAGACGACATCGCAATCGTGACGCCGACCGGCCGTCATGTGTTCAAGACGACTGCCGTCGTACGCGAGGGTGGCCTGGCCGCAAACGACTTCAGGACGATTATCTCGCTCGCCGCTATGCAGCGGATCATGGACAGGGACGGTCAGGTCAATCGCATCGACTTGTCCGCGACCGGAGGGATAACGGGCGGCACGGACGTCGCTGAACAGGTTGCGGAATCACTCCGGATCGAGTTCACGGACCCCACCGTGGCCCAGCAGTTGTTCGATGTCCTGCGCGCACCGGACGTGATCGAGATCCTCACCGCTTACGCGGACTCCGGCGGCAACGGCACGTTGGGCGGTAGTCGGGAAGAGGACCTTCGGGCCCTGATCGCAGAGCTGACGCCCGGCGACACGACTACGACACGGCAAGCTTCGCAGGTGGGCCGGATGCTCGCCACTCTTTCGGATGGCGACGCGCCCGGGCACATGATCGTGGCGATCGGAGACAAATTTATCGCCGCCATTACTCAGGCCCCCGCGGGATCCGGGAACGATCCAACCGGAACTGATTCTGGCGGCATCCCGCCGGCGCTGGACGATGCCGAACAGTTTCTCGCAGCCCTCGTCGGGTCGCCGGGAGGCTTCGATCTTGCGATCTCGCTCGTAGATTCGTTATCCGAAGTCGGGGCCGGAACGGACATTCTGGCCTATGTCGAAGCGAACCGTGCCGGCCTGGCCCCCGAAACCGCCGCCCTCCTGATTTCTGCCGGTGAGGCCCTCTCCGAGCAAGACTCCTCAGCTGACGCTCCGGGCGTCGGTGTCACCGATGCGTTCCGTTCGGAGGCGGCCAGCTCCGCCCTGGCGGTACACATCCTCGCGGCTCTTGAAACGGCGGGACGCGGCGATCTCGCCCTTCCGGTAACGTCGCTATTCTCCGAGCTTGAGATACTCGCCGTCGACGAGTTGAAGAAGGACAGCCTCGAGCTGGCCGAGTTCGTCGGCAACATCTTCCTCACCTTTTTCACGATCTTCGGGTCGTTTTCGATCATCGTCGGACTGCTCCTGATATTCCTCGTGTTCGTGATGCTTGCGGCGTCCCGGTCGGCGGAGATGGGGATCGCACGGGCCGTTGGAACCAAGCGGCGGCACCTGGTCCAGATGTTCACGTACGAGGGGTTCGCCTACGCACTCGGGGCGGCGCTGATCGGAACGGTGCTCGGCATCCTTGCGAGCCTGGTACTCATCCAGATGCTTGGCGGGATCATCGACGACGAAGAGGACTCTGCGTTCGCGTTCAAGTACAGCTTCACGCTGACCTCGGTCGTCGCTGCGTTTTCGGCGGGGATGCTGCTCACTCTTGCGACCGTCGCGATATCCGCATACAGGGTCAGCCGGCTCAACATCGTGGTCGCGATCCGCGGCTTGCCGGAAGAGTTCGTTCCGTCCGATACGCCTCCCGTCCTGACCCGCCTGGCTCGGGTTGGGCAGGCGATACTCGGACCGCTGTACCAGTTGTATCGCGCCGTCACGGCGCGACGCCGACGCGAGGGTGCAATTTCCCCGCGCGTCCTTTTCGCCGTACTACTGCTGCCCCTGGTCTGGCCCTACCGGATCGGCCTGACGGTATTTCGCGTGTTCCAGCCCTACCTGGCCGTTGGCTGGCCGGTGATCGTCCTCGGCGCACTGCTGGCGGCGTGGGGTCTGTCGATCGAACAGGCCGCACCGTGGACTATGGGCGTAAGCCTGATGCTGGTCGGAGGCGGGTTGCTCATTCGCTGGCTTCTCCGTCGAAGCGGCGTGCGTGAGGAGTCAGCAGACCGGAGCGCATTTACGTTCATGGGAGCGACCGTGCTGGTGTTCTGGGCGCTCCCGTTCGACGCGTTGAACTGGTTGACGGGAGAGCTGGACGGGAACATCGAGATGTTCATCCTGTCCGGGACCTGGATGGTCGCATCTGCCGTGTGGCTCGTGATGTACAACGCGGACCTGATTACCCGTGGCCTCCAGGCCGTGTTCGGCCGCTCGACCCAGATCAAGGCGATCCTGAAACCGGCGATCGCCTACCCGCTCGCCGCCAAGTTTCGGACCGGGTTGACGGTCGCCATGTTCTCGCTCGTGATCTTCACCATGATGGTGTTCGCCATCCTCAACGGTATCGGCAGCGACCTTGATCAGACACCGGACCGCGTCACAGGCGGTTTCGACATCCGTGCAGAAACGAGCATCGATCTGCCCGTTATCGATATAGAGCAAGCGATCGTGGACGCGCCCAACCTCGACCCTGCCGACCTCCTCGTGATCGCAGCCCACACGGACATCCCGGCTGAGGCCAGGCAAACAGGAGCTGAGGAGCAACGGTTCCTCTCGTTGGGGGCCCGCGGCGCCGACCGAAAGTATCTGGAAGAGACTCTTCTCGAGATCACGCACTTCGACCCGGCATATCTTCCCGCCGATACGCAATTGGACGATCCTGTGGCGGTGTCGCGCGACATCTGGAACGCGCTTGCCGAAGACCCGTCGCTGGCCGTCGTTAGCGGGGACCTTCTGGAGACGAGCGATGGGGGAGGCTTCCAGTTCGGCGAGGCCCAGTTCTCGGTCGAAGGGCTATCGCAGGACGCTGACGGTCCGATCGAGGCGTTTGAGTTGCAACTGCGCCAGTCCCGTGGGCGCGGCTCCGTAACAACGCGAACCGTGATTGGGGCGATCGATCAGTTTGCGGAGGCTTACGAGTTCGACGGAGGGCCGGCGGCGAACGTGATCACACGGGTTGACCTGTTCGAGGATATTTCAGGAGAGTCGATACCGTTCACGACGTTCAGGATCCGGTTGCGTGAAGACGCTGATCCCGGCCGCGTTGCGGCGATTATGGAGACCGCCTTCCTCGACAACAGCATGCGGGCAGTCGACACCCTTGACGAGATCAAAGACGGAATTGCCCAGAACAATGCCTTCAACAGGTTGTTCCAGGGCTTCATGGGTCTGGGACTGGTAGTCGGAGTGGCGTCACTTGGCGTGCTTTCGTTCAGGGCGGTCGTCGAGCGTCGGCACGCGATCGGGATGATGCGCGCTATCGGCTACAAGAGCCGGATGATCCAGATCCAGTTCCTGCTTGAGTCGATGTTCGTGACGATACTCGGCACGGCGCTCGGGCTCGGGCTGGGAGCGCTGATCTCCTGGAACATCATCAACGACATCGGCGACAGCGTAGACGGGATAACGTTCGCGATCCCGTGGTTGACCGTGTCCGTCATCGTCGTGATCGCGCTGGTGGCCTCGTTATTGACGACCTACGTCCCGGCCAGACAGGCGGCACAGATCTACCCGTCGGAAGCCCTGCGGTACGAGTAGGCGAGGGGTCCGCTTCCGTCCGGACTGATCTGTTCCGGCGCGTGGTTCCCGCGTCCGCGTCGCTTGGCCAACGCCCCCGTCTCTCCGACGCCCGGGCGTATTGCCATACGCCCCTACAAGTTCGTAGACGCCGGCAGTACTCCGATGCTCCTATAGACGTCATTCCCACGTAGGTGGGAATCCAGGAAACGCCAAACCAGCGATCCGTAGCGCAATGGCGACCGCCCGATTTAAGGCCGACGCGGTATGCGCGTTCCCGGCACCACGTGAGCACTTTCAGCGCGAGGGTGGCAGACAACCGTCGGGACGGCACGCGTGCTGGATTCCCGTCGGCACCGGATCGCCGCGGGCCATCGAGCCCTTTGGGGCGCCGCCATCCGGCTGCCATACGCCTCGATAACGGCCGCCTACGCAGGCATAACGGCGGGACCGAACGCGGATCGTCCTTTCCAACGACGGCCCGTCTCGATCAGAGTCCCCCGCTCCTGATATCCGGACGAACGACCCCGGCATTGCCGAGCATCCGGCGCGCCTCCACCAGGCTTTCAGGGGTGTCGATGTCAAACAGACTGCGTACGTCGGGGTCGTAGATGGCCAAATCGGCCTCCTCGATCAACCTGACATCCGGTTGACCGGTCTCAACAGCGCGGTTGATAAGGTCATAGATCGATCGTCGCCCCTCATCAAGTCTGGACGATATCAGGGGCAGCCACGCCGTGGGAGCGTAGATGGCGTGGAGTGGATCGAGCCGACCTAGTACCGAGGGCACCACGGCGTCGTGCGGCCCGGCGACCGCCATTTCAGCCATGGCCGCGATCAGCCGGGACGAGAGAAACGGGTGATCTGCGGCGACGACAAATGCCAGCGGCGTCGTGGTGGCCCGCAAACCGGCCTCGATACCTGCGAGCGGACCGGCGGACGGCAAGCGGTCGGCCACAACATGCATCCCCAGCGCCATGCCCGTGTCGGGAGTGGCGTCGTCCTGGTCCTTTGCGACGACCAGCACGGTCTCGTCACACACCTTGTCGAGAACCGCCTTAATACGCGCCAGGACCAGTTGGCCACCGAGGACGACCAAAGGCTTCGGACGGCCAAGTCTGGACGACAATCCGCCCGCGAGC
>JAQBUX010000087.1 GCA_027623795.1 Chloroflexota bacterium | reverse complement strand
AGTCCAGATCGTTGCAAGTGCGCTCTCGGTCGACATGGAGAACCCCACGGACATCCTCGGCATCATCGGCGCATCCGCGGCGTTGACGATCTCAGACATCCCGTACGACGATCCGATCGGCGCTTGCCGCATCGGTCTGATCGACGACGAACTCGTGGTCAACCCGACCTACGCCGAGCAGGACGAAAGCCTGCTTGATCTTGTTGTAGCCGGAACGGCTGACGCCATCATGATGGTGGAAGCCGGCTCTCAGGAAGTATCAGAGGACGTGATCGTAGAGGCCCTGAGGCTCGCTCAGGAAGTCAACGGCGAGATCGTCGAACTTATCCGGGAGATACAGGCAAAAGTCGGCAAAAAGAAATGGCCCGTAGAGATCGACCTCGCCGTAGGCGAAGCCCTGACTGCGGCTCGCGAGTGGGTGGGAACGAAGATATCGGACGCACTTGCGGCTCCCGGCGACAAGACATCCCGTGAGAACGCTCTCGAAGAAATTAACCACGCCCTCAAAGGCGCGCTAGGCGAAACCCACGCTGAAGTAAACCTCCAGTCCGCTTTCTACGCTCTGGAGACAGAGGCGGTGCGCTCCGCAATTCTTGAAGACGGTCGCCGGCCTGACGGACGGGCTCTTACAGACCTGAGAGACCTTTCGTCAGAGGTCGGATACCTGACGCGGACTCATGGGAGCGCGCTGTTCACACGCGGCGAGACCCAGGCGCTTTCGGTGGTCACCCTCGGATCGCCCGGCGAACGGCAGCGGCTGGACAACCTGGGCCCGGTCTCCGAGAAGCACTACATGCACCATTACAACTTCCCGCCCTACTCCACCGGCGAAACCGGCAGGATGTTTACGGGTCGCAGGGAGATTGGGCACGGCATGCTCGCCGAGCGAGCGCTGATCCCGGTTCTGCCCAGCAAGGAAGATTTCCCATACACCATCCGCGTGGTGTCAGAGATCATGAGTTCCAATGGAAGCAGCTCCATGGCGAGCGTCTGCGGCTCCTCGCTGAGCCTCATGGACGCCGGGGTGCCGATCAAGGCTCCGGTTGCCGGTATCGCCATGGGCCTGGTAACAGGGGCGGACGGCCGCCAGGCGGTTCTGACGGATATCCAGGGCGCCGAAGACCACTCCGGCGACATGGATTTCAAGGTCGCCGGAACGCGTGAAGGCATTACGGCGCTCCAGATGGATATCAAAGTCAAAGGGATCACGTGGGAGCTGATGAGTGACGCCCTGGCCCAGGCCAGGGACGCCCGGTTCAAGATCCTGGACCACATGGAGCAGACCATCCCTGCGCCACGCGCTGAGATGAATGAGTTCGCCCCGCGGATGATATCGACGAAGATCCCGACCGAGAAGATCGGTGCGATCATCGGCCCTGGCGGCAAGGTAATCAGGGGCATGATCCAGGAGTTCGGTGTGACGATCGACGTGTCGGACGACGGCACGGTCGTAATCGGATCGCCGAACGCAGATTCCGCCAACGCAGCGCTCGCACAGATCGAGGCGATGACCGGTGAGGTCGAGGTTGGCACGAGGTACAAGGGCAAGGTCGTCAGGCTGATGACGTTTGGCGCTTTCGTTGAACTGTTCCCCGGCAAGGACGGACTTGTACACATCAGTGAGTTAGCAGACGAACGCGTTCCTTCGGTAGAGGCCGTTGTGAAGATCGGAGACGAGCTCGACGTGCTCGTGACCGAAATCGACGCGATGGGACGGGTCAATCTTTCGGCGCGACCGGCGGTGCTGTCCGGTGACGAGAAGGTTGGTTCCGACGGAAACGGACGCAGCGGCGGCGGCGATCGCCCACGCAGCTTCGACCGCGGTGGCGGTCGTGGTGGTGACCGCGGAGGACGTGGCGGCCCCGGTGGCCCCGGTGGCGGTCGAGGTGGTCCCGGCGGCGACCGTGGCGGTCGAGGCGGCCCCGGACGACGCGATGGCGGAGGCCAGGAAGGCGGACCGCGCAGGCGCGTCGGCGGCTTTGACGGCGAACGCCGGTCTGACCCGCCGAGCAGGTAGGCATACGAAATGACGACCGATCAGCCGATAAGAGTCGCAGTAAACGGAGCGCTCGGCCGCATGGGACAGACGGTCCTGGGCGCGGTCGAGACCGACCCCGCAACGATTCCGGTCGGCGGCGCGGACCGCGCCGCCTCGGCTGACACGGTGACGGTACCCGGCGGCGGCGCGGTAAGACTCGCACCGTCGCTGGCTGGCCTCCTCTCGACTGTAGATGCAGATGTGGTGGTCGATTTCTCGAACGGTGAGGGCGCAGTCGAGGCTATGGAGGCAGCGACCAGCGCCGGCGTCCGCGTGGTGTCCGGCTCCACGGGCGTCCCCGCCGGAGAACTGGAGCGCCTGGGAGCGGTCGCCGCCGAGCGCGGTGTCGCGATAATTAGCGCGTCTAACTTTGCGCTGGGCGCGGTGATGATGATGTACCTGGCGGAGATCGCAGGACCGCATTTCCAATTCGCAGACCTGATCGAAAGCCATCACGAGGCGAAGATCGACTCGCCTTCTGGTACCGCGCTATCGATCGCCAGGTCGGCACGGGCCGGCCGAGACGGGGATTTCTCGTACAACGAGCCGGAGACGCTGACGCTGGACGGCGTACGGGGTGGATTGCTGGGCGGCGTCAACGTCCACAGCGCTCGGATGCCGGGCCGCATGGCGCGCCACGAGCTGGTGTTTGGCACCTCCGGGCAGACGCTCGCCATCGTCCACGACACGATCAATCGTGACTGTTACATGCCCGGCGTTCTCGCCGCAGTTAAACGTGTGATGACGCTCACCGGGTTGATGGTCGGGCTGGACCAGGTGCTAGGCCTCCGAGACCCCGCCAAGCCGTAGCCGCGGCACACGCCCTCCGGTTTCCAACCCCGGAATTGGAGTGGAGGACGAGTGCGGACCGCGGCGATTGCCCCCCCGGACCAGGCCCCCAAACTCATGGGATTGCGATGTATGGCAACTCGCCTCGTGCGCACGCCCGCAACTACAAGCTTCTGCCGAGGACGCGACGAGAATCCACAACTCCGATCGGCTGCGGACGCACGTGGCGGACGCACAGTGTCTGCGAGTTCTGGCCGGTAAAATCGGGTACCTCACGGAATCAGGACGGTTGAAGAAATGTCTGACAGTAATCTGACCATCGCTATCGTTGGCGCGACGGGCGCCGTCGGGGCCGTCGCGCTCAAACTGCTCGCGGAGCGGTCGTACCCCGCCGGCGATATCGTCGCCATGGCGTCGTCCCGCTCGGTCGGGAAGAAGTTGCCGTATATGGGTACGGAATTGACGGTGATCGAAGCCACCCCGGACGCTTTCCAGGCGGTCGACGTCGCGTTCATCTCGGCCAGCGCCGCCGTGAGCCGGGCGCTCGCCCCGGAAGCTGTGAAGCGGGGCGTGCTCGTGATCGACGACGGCTCAGCCTTCCGGATGGAGGCGGACGTCCCGCTGGTTGTGCCGGAGGTGAACGGCGCGGATGTTGAGTGGCATCGCGGAATAATCTCCATCCCCAACTGCACGACGACGCCGCTCGCAATGACGTTGGCGGCGCTACGCGGGGCCGCCAGGGTGACACGGGTGACGGTGGCGACGTACCAGGCGGTGTCCGGGACCGGCGCCGCAGCGGTTCGAGAGCTTGACTTGCAGTCAGGTGACGTACTCGCCGGCCGGCCGGTCAAGGTGGAGGAGTACCCGCACCAGATCGCGTTCAACGTACTCCCACAGGTGGACAGTTTCGATGACGACGGCTACACCGGTGAAGAGCACAAGATGATCAACGAGACGCGAAAGATCCTCCACGATCAGGACATCGCCATCTCTCCGACATGCGTCCGCGTCCCCGTGCCGGTAACGCACAGCGAGGCGGTCCAGGTGGAGTTCGACCGCCACGTAGACGCCAAAGAAGCGACCAGGTTGCTGTCGAGCTTCCCGGGGATCACCGTTATGGACGATCCTCAGGCCAGCGTCTACCCTATGCCCATCCACGCAACGGGGAGAGACGAGGTGTTCGTGGGGCGTATCCGTGAGGACGTGTCTCACCCGAACGGCCTGGCGCTCTGGATCGCGTGCGACAACCTGCGCAAGGGGGCGGCGCTTAACGCACTCCAGATCATGGACGAGGCGGTGCGCCGAAACTGCGTCAAGCCGGGACAACCGGTCGTCGGGAGCGATTGAACCGACACAGCAGCCAGACGTAACGCAACCGCCGCGACGCTCGCGTCGACGGCCAACATTACCAGGAGTAACGGCAATGACTGACTTCGGCCGACTGCTCACAGCGATGATCACGCCGTTCGATCAAGACGGCGAAGTTAACTATGGACAGGCCCGGAAACTTGCCAGCGCCTTGCTGGATTCCGGCAACGACGGGCTCGTTATCGGCGGCACGACCGGCGAGTCGCCCGCACTGTCCGACGACGAAAAGCTCCGTCTCTTCGCCGAAATAAAGGAAGAGATCGGCGACCGCGGCACCGTGGTAGCCGGTACATCCGACAACAATTTCCGAAAGTCCCTGGAACTGACAAGGGAAGCCGAGGGAGCCGGCGTCGACGGCGTAATGCTGACGGTGCCGGCGTACAACAAGCCGCCGCAGGAAGGCCTGTTTCAGTACTTCAGGTCGCTATCCGAGGCCACCTCCTTGCCCTGCCTTCTCTACAACGTTCCGTCCAGGTCGGCGCTCAACATGACCGCCGAGACGACGCTACGCGTCGCCCAGATCGACAACGTTGTGGGCGTCAAAGAAGCGTCGAGCGACCCGGTGCAGATCACGACCGTGATCGACGGAGCGCCGGACGGATTCCGCGTCTGGAGCGGGAACGACGACGAGACCTTCTCAGTGATGGCGACGGGCGGGCACGGCATCGTAAGCGTCGCCGGTCACATCGTCGGCAAGCAGATCAAGACGATGATGGGATTGATCCTGGAGGGCGATATCGAGGCGGCAGCTGCGGAGCACCGCAGGCTTCTTCCGCTCTTCAAGGCCATTTTCTGGGTCACCAACCCGATCCCCATCAAGTACGCCGTCAATCGGACCGGCTTCGACGCCGGCACGTTCCGGCTTCCGATGGTCGATATGGATGCGGCGGACTCTGCGGCAAGAAAGCGCCTCGACGAGGTGCTCGATCGCTACGAAATGGACCTGCCTGTCGCCTGATCGACCCCCTCCCCAATCAACGGCAGAACGCGGAAAGGCCCCCGGAACAGTTTCCGGGGGCCTTTCCATACGCCAACCCTGTTGTGTGATATCCATCTGCGAAGGCAAGACCCGGGATACCTGCCCGCCTCAGTGCGGGATGATGTCCTCCACGACCACGGTCTCTTCACGTCGGGGGCCGCTCGAGATGACCGAGACCTTCACGCCCAGGAGGTCCTCAATAAACCGGATGTAACTCCGTGCGTTATCCGGAACCTCCTCCGGTCGCGTTATTCCGGCGGTGGAGCCTGACCAGCCTGGAAACTCTTCGTAGATCGGCTTGCTCTTGGACAGGCGCGTGCTATCGATCGGGAAGTTCTCTGTGCGTTCGCCATCGATCTCGTATGCGACGCACACCTTGACGGTGTCGAACCCATCAAGGATGTCCAGCTTTGTGATGATCAAGGCGTCAAATCCGTTCACCTTGGCGCTGTAACGCCCGGCGACCCCGTCAAACCATCCGCAACGGCGCGGGCGGCCCGTGGTGGTGCCAAACTCTTTGCCTTTTTCCCGGATCTTCTCGCCGATGTCGTCGTGGAGTTCCGTCGGGAACGGACCGGCGCCGACACGGGTGGTGTAAGCCTTGAACACGCCGGCTACTCCACCGAACGCGCGAGGGCCTATACCGAGACCCGATAGCGCACCGCCAACCGTGGGGTTGGACGAGGTGACATACGGGTAGCTCCCGTGGTCAAGATCGAGAAGCGCACCCTGCGCGCCTTCCAGGATCAAGTTATCGCCAGATTCGAGGGCGTCTGCGACGAAGTACTCCGCAGGCTTTATGTAAGGCGCCAGCTCGCTGGCCCACCTGCGCGCCGCCTCGAAGATGTCGTCGATATTCACGGGGTCCGCACCGTAAATCTTGGTGAGGACCTCGTTCTTGAACTCGACGATCCCGGGGAGGCGGAGTGCGAGGTCTTCCGGATCCAGCAGCTCGCCCGCGCGCAGGCCGGTCCTGTTTACCTTGTCGAGGTAAGCCGGGCCGACGCCTCGGCCCGTCGTGCCAAGGGCGTCCCTTCCACGGCGTTTCTCCTCCAACCGGTCCAGTTCAACGTGGTACGGGAGGATCAGATGGGCGCGGTCGCTCACGACAAGATGGTCAGGGTCCAGGTTGAGTTCCTGAATCTCCCCCAACAGGACGTCCGGGTCCACGACGACACCGTTGCCGATGATATTCGTCACATGCGGCCAGCAGATTCCGCTGGGCACAAGGTGGAGCTTGAACGTGCCGGCGTCATTGATGACGGTGTGTCCAGCATTGTTCCCGCCCGAGTAGCGGGCTACGACGGAGGCGTCCCGGGCAAGATAGTCAATTATCTTGCCCTTGCCCTCGTCGCCCCACTGTCCGCCGATCACGGCGTAAGCCGGCATTGCCGTTGCCTCAACCCGCACCGCCGAACTCGTCCGGCGTCACGGTCACTGTACGAAATGTCCGTTGCGCGTATCCACCGGGGCACGCGCAAACGGCTCTCCACAAGTCTCGCGACCGACCGGAGAGCGCATCCAGATTATACCCGCCTGCGCGGTCCGTCAGACGAGTTTGGCACGAGCGTCGAGATCGCCCGTCAAATCCGTTGACCCGTCCGGTGCCCGGCGGTATATTAGGTAGTCGCCCCGAACTGCCACGGTAGTCGGCGGCGCCTCGTAACTCCAGACCGGGGACTTCGGTCGCCAGCTGGGGTACGGGACCTGGACCTTGAAAATTGAATATTTGACTCCAAAACTCCGAGTAAGCCGAGAAATAGCCGAACCTTAATGTGGGTCAAGCTATTAAGGGCGCACGGGGGATGCCTTGGCACCAGAAGCCGATGAAGGGCGTGGCTAGACTGCGAAAAGCCTCGGTTAGCTGTCCAGCGAGCTTAGCCGTGGATTCCCGAATTGGGTAACCATCCTGCGCGAGCAGGAACCCGGTGTAAACCGGGAGGTAAGCGGGGGAACTGAAACATCTAAGTACCCCGAGGAAAATAAATCAACCGAGATTCCCTGAGTAGCGGCGAGCGAAAAGGGATCAGCCTAAACCACTAGGGCCTAACGGACTGAAGTCCTATGCCTTAGCGGGGTTGTAAGACGCGACGTGGAAGCGCTTCAGAGCTTCCGGAGAGTTACAAACTGTTTACTTAGCCGAATGTCCCTGGAAAGGGCGGCCATAGAGGGTGATAGACCCGTAGGCGAAAAGTAACCAGCTCTCTGACGTGATCTTGAGTACCACGGGGCACGGGAAACCCTGTGGGAATCTGGGGGGACCACCCTCCAAGGCTAAATACTTCTGGTGACCGATAGTGAACAAGTACCGTGAGGGAAAGGTGAAAAGCACCCCAAGTAGGGGAGTGAAATAGAACTGAAACCGTGCGCCTACAAACCGTGGGAGTCTCTCTTCGGAGGGATGACCGCGTGCCTATTGAAGAATGAGCCGGCGAGTTAATCTGCGTAGCTAGGTTAAGGTATTACGTACCGGAGCCGTAGCGAAAGCGAGTCTGAATAGGGCGAGCACCGACTTAAGAGGAAATCGTCTTTGAAGCTCCAAGCGAATGCTGGATTACGGACCTCTGATAAAACCTTCAGGTTTTTGATGAGTGAAGTTTGAAGGTCATTAGTGAAGAGTGAACGGGGCGGTGAAATCTTTCTGTCGAGGGTTGTGCGGATTAGACCTGAAACCGTGTGAGCTACCCATGGCCAGGCTGAAGCCCGGATAATATCCGGGTGAAGGGCCGAACCCATTTACGTTGCAAAGTGATGGGATGAGCTGTGGGTAGGGGTGAAATACCAAACGAACACGGAGATAGCTGGTTCTCCCCGAAATGCATTTAGGTACAGCCTCGGGTAATTGCCTCGCGGAGGTAGAGCTCTGGATGGACTAGGGGGCGTGAGCTTACCAAACCCAACCAAACTCCAAATGCCGTAGAGGTTTATCCCGGGAGTGAGACAGTGACGGATAAGCGCCATTGTCGAAAGGGAAACAGCCCAGATCGCCAGCTAAGGCCCCTAAATACGGACTAAGTGTGAAACGTAGTTGGAATGCTCAGACAGCCAGGAGGTTGGCTTAGAAGCAGCCATCCTTTAAAGAGTGCGTAATAGCTCACTGGTCGAGGGTTCCTGCGCGGAAAATAAACGGGGCTCAAGTCCGTTGCCGAAGCTGCGAGATTCCGAACTTAGTTCGGGATCGGTAGGGGAACGTTCTCAGGGGGTCGAAGGTAGATTGGAAGGTCTGCTGGACCGCTGAGAAGTGCGAATGCCGGCATGAGTAGCGACAATCCTGGTAAAAATCCAGGACACCGGAAGTCCAAGGTTTCCTACGCAACGCTGATCGACGTAGGGTTAGTCGGTCCTAAGGCGAAGCCGAAAGGCGATGTCGATGGACAGCAGGTCAAAATTCCTGCACCACTTACTTCCGTTATTAAGTCTCGGGGGGACGCGGAGAGCTAGACGCAGCATGCCTATTGGACATGGTGTGTGCATCCTTGCAGGCGAGCTGCGGCGTTAAATGTGCCGTGGTGTTTGAGCTGAGGGGGGTGCGAACCCTTAGGAACTCCTTAGGGAACTGCGTTGAAGCTGAACCGCCTAGAAAAGCCCCGTGACAAGGAATCGAGTGACCGTACCGCAAACCGACACAGGTGGACAGGGGTAAAAGCCCTCAGGTGACCGGGAGAACCATCGTTAAGGAACTCGGCAATCTAACCCCGTAACTTCGGGATAAGGGGTGCCGCTGACGTATTAGGATTTACTCCGAAAAGCGTTGGCGGCCGCAGAGAATTGGCCCAAGCGACTGTTTACCAAAAACATAGGTCCGTGCTAAAGCGCAAGCTGATGTATACGGGCTGACGCCTGCCCAGTGCCGGAAGGTTAAAGGGAGGGGTGAGAGCTCCGAACTGAAGCCCCGGTGAACGGCGGCCGTAACTATAACGGTCCTAAGGTAGCGAAGTCCCTTGTCGGGTAAGTTCCGACCTGCACGAAAGGCGTAACGACTTGGGCGCTGTCTCAACGGTGGACTCGGTGAAATTGCAGGACCCGTAAAGATGCGGGTTACCCGCGGCAGGACAAAAAGACCCCGTGGAGCTTTACTGCAACTTGGCATTGAATCGTAGTTAGTGATGCGCAGGATAGGTGGGAGGCTATGAAACTTCGACTTCGGTCGGGGTGGAGCCGTCGTTGAGATACCACTCTTCACTAATAGCGATCCTAACCTGTAAAAAGGGACATTGTCTGGTAGGCAGTTTGACTGGGGCGGTCGCCTCCAAAAATGTAACGGAGGCGCCCAAAGGTCACCTCAGGCTGGATGGAAATCAGTCAAAGAGTGCATTGGCATAAGGTGGCTTGACTGCGAGACCTACAAGTCGAGCAGGGACGAAAGTCGGGCAAAGTGATCCCACGGTTTCCGAGTGGAAGGGCCGTGGCTTAACGGATAAAAGCTACCCCGGGGATAACAGGCTGATCTCGCCCAAGAGT
>JAQBUX010000086.1 GCA_027623795.1 Chloroflexota bacterium | reverse complement strand
TACGTCCTGGACATCGTGGACGGCCCGGACGCGGACGACAAAGTGATCGTGCATCACGGGCTTGAGCTGTATGTCCCGAAGAAGAGTTACGTTTTCCTGGCAGGAACCGAACTCGACTTCACAGACGGACTGAACGGCAAAGGATTCGTTTTCACGAACCCGAACGCCAAGCGCACCTGCGGCTGCGGCAGCTCCTTCTCCGCGTAGCAGGCAGCGTTCCGGGTCCAGGCTCCGGAACGGTTACGATCCGCTCATGCCAAATCGAACCTCACTGTCTGATCGGCACAATGCTGCGGGCGCTCGCCTCGTACAGCTCGCCGGGCGCAACGTCACGGCGAGCTTTGGCGAGTTCGACGCCGAGTACAACGCACTCTCCTCAGGCGCAGCCATCCTCGATCGATCCCATCTGGGACGCATCATCGCAACTGGCAGCGACGCGCTCGATCTGATCAACCGATTTTCGACCAATGAGACCGTCGGATTGGCCGACGGGGACGTTGTCGTTACGGTCCTCACGACGGATATCGGTCGCGTTCTGGAGCTGATCACGGTTGTGAGACGGTCGGCGACCGAAAGTCTCGTCCTCACGGGGGCCGGCGCCGAAGAATCAGTTGTCGATTGGCTGGATCGTTACAACTTCGGCGAGGATTGCGAACTCGCAATGTCGACAGGCGACTCGGCGCAGATCACGATCTCAGGCCCCGGGGCGGCCGGTCTGGGCATACCGTTGCCCGAGCCGGGACGCGTGATTACGGCGGACATCGGCGGCGTCACGGTCGAGATCGTTCAGGTCATCGGCCTATCCTCCGGGACGTATGAGGTGCTGGTCGGCCACGACGAGCAGGCCGGGGATGTATGGGACGCGCTGATCGCGGCAGGGGCGACGCCTGTGGGCGAAGACGCATTCGACGTTGTCCGCGTGGAGCGCGGCATCCCAACTTCGCCGTATGAGCTGTCGGACCGCGTCAATCCGCTCGAAGCAGGCCTCGAGCCTTACGTCAGCTTCAGCAAAGGCTGTTACATGGGGCAAGAGGTGATCGCCCGCCTCGACACATACGACAAGCTCCAGCGCCGGCTCGTCGGTCTGCTATCTGCGACGTCAAGCGCCCCTCTTCCCGCGGGATCATCACTGCGATCGGGTGATCGCGCGGTCGGCGAGGTCACTTCTGCGGTCGATTCGCCGACGCTCGGTCGCGCCATCGCGCTCGCATACGTGCGGAAGGGGCACGCCGAACCGGGCACGACGTTGGACAGCGACGCCGGGATCGTCGAAGTCGTCGAGCTTCCGTTCGCCGCGCCATCGACGCCGAAACGCGCGGATCCGACACCGACGTCTTCGTAAATCCGCTTCAAGGCTCTGACACCCGGCCAACCGTGTCTCGTAGCCGGTCAAAATGACCACAACTTCAGCGACCCCGGTTCTCGTGAGCACGTCACCGCCCGTCTGATAACGGAAATTCACGCAACGTAGGTAATCGTACCGATGACGCCCGGGGTAGCCTCCGTTACGTTCTCAGGATGCGGACAGCAAGAATCGGTCCACGTCAGATCGTCCTCATCGGTATCGCAGGGCTTCTTGCCGCGACGATCGCGTGCACGGACGTGGCGGAGACCAGCGCGACGCATCCGGGCGCGGGGATCACAACTCCGACGCTCCTAACGCCGGTCGCCTCAAAAACGAGCGCACGGCCGACTCCTGGCCTAAATTCGACTCCGTTGCCCGTTGCGACCCAGCGATCGATAGCCCGATCGGCGGACGGCACACACGTGCCTTCGTCCCCTCCCTCTCCAGCGACCCCAACGTCACCCCCGGCACAAGACATCGCTCGCGATGCGGAGCGGTCCCGCTTTACTGGTTGTTCCGGCTTCGGCCCGGTCAACTTCGCGGTGTCGCCGATGCGTGACGAAGACGTGTTGCACCTGTTGCCTTACGGGACGCTCGCCGGCGCCCACGTCACGCCGATAGATCACATGTACTTCGAGCCGCTTGACCGCTCACTTGGCCGGGATCTGTACGAAGTTCGGATCGTCCAGGACGGCGTCATCTACAACCTGCAGCCCCGTGATATCAACGTCGACACGGGCGAGTCCCGCCAGCGCGAATGGCGGATGGACATCGCCCACACCTGTACCTTCACAAGCTACTTCGATCTACTGACATCGCTCGATCCTGATATCGAGGCGGAATGGGAAAGGACTCAGGGCGGCCGCTCCGCTCCCTGGTCAGGGATTCCTGTCACGGCGGGGCAGGTAATCGGCCGTATCGGCGCACAAACGCTCGACTTTGGCGTCTACGACTACGAGATGGTCCTACCCGGATTTATAGTCCCGGATCATTACGATCGCGAATCGTGGAAGGTCCACACCGCAGACCCGTTTCCGTACTTTCCCGAAGAAATCCGCGTCGCGCTGCTCGCCAAAATGCTCCGGCAGGTCGAACCCCGAGCGGGCAAAATCGACCACGACGTGGAGGGAGCGCTCGCAGGCAACTGGTTCGAGTTGGGCACCGATGGCTACGGAGGCGTGAACCCGTCCAAGTACTGGGATGGCCATCTTGCCGTCGTACCGGATGCTCTGGACCCGACGCAGTGGCGTTTTTCTATCGGTAACTTCTCCGGCACTCCCGGCGATGCCCGCCAGTTTGGTATCCGGGGCAACGCGCCTGATCCACGAGAGGTCACGGCAGATACGGGTCTTGTCGCATACGAGTTGACAAGCTCAAGCTACTACGCCCGGAACGATGAATCTCGTTCAGGGCTCGGCCCAAACGGCCTCAGACCCGGCGACGACATCCTCTCCCGCAACGGCGGACAGGTACACGGCGTTGCGTTGCTGATGCTGAGCGCCGACGGAACCCTGAAGGTCGAGGTGTTCCCTGACAGGACCGCCGACCAGGTTACGGAGTTCACCGTATCCGCGAAGATCTACGAACGCTGACCGGGATTCAGCCCGCTGATGCGACGGCCGGGGGAGTCCACGTTCGCGAGTGACACCAGTCCCCGTCGCAATCTCCCACTCTGTAATCAGGCCGGCGTCCGTCACAGGCGTGGCCAACGGGACCAGGCGACCGGCGTCCGAACAAACACAATTGGAATGCACCAATCGCTTCCCGCGGACGCGGGCGTTATGGCGATTGCACGCGTCCTACCCAGCTCAGACGAGCGGCCAGGGGACGTTGTAGTACTCGTCCAGGACCGGAAATTCGGGCTTCTCCATCAGCCGGTCCATGCGTTCGCACAGAGAGTCGAGGTCGTCAGCGGATAGTAGCCGCCCAAGTTCCACGTCCGGTCCCTCGCCATCCGCCAACTCCGAGCGAACCTGCCGCAGGCTCTCAACGAGGGCGGGACTGAACGGCTGTCCACAGAACTCGAACATCACCGTCCGAACCCGGGCGTACGGGTTGAACGTGAGTCCCTGGTCGATGGCCCACACCTTGCCGTCCGCGTCCTTGAGGCACGCGCCGCCCTTCCGGTCAGCGTTGTTGACGAGAATATCGAAACCGGCTATCGACTCGAACTGTTGCCGTTGCTCGTCCCGCATCGTGAAATAAGTCTCGTCCGCATCGGCGTGGATGAACAGCTGGACGCTGCCCTCGCCATGCGGGCCGTCGCGTATCACCGTCGGCGGTATGGCGGGCCAGCCGAGCGAGCGGCTTAACACGTAGGACGCCCGCTCTCGACGATGCAGGCCGCGTGGGAAATCCCGGAGAGGTCGTTCGCCCGCTTGCGGCTTGTAAACGCCGAGGAGCGGCACCTCGCCCCCGAGGTCTGTCTCCAACCGGACGATGAACACGTAGTTCGAACCGCTTGGATGGAGGCCGATCTCGCCGATCTCGGACGACCTGAGTAGCTCAAGCACGTCGTCTTCGGATAGCCCGTCCAGATGAGGCCCGCGCGGTGCGTGGAAGGCGTCTTGCAGAGTCACGTAGCCGTCATCGCACTTCCCGGCCGGTTCCGGTCGACAACGTAATCACGCGTCTGCGGGTTCACTCCAGCGAGATCTCAGCCTTGTTATGGCCATTGGATTTCGGGCAGGTGTGGCCATCGGCGTCCATGGGCGCGTGGCAGTAGGGACATATCGGCCGCCCTGAAGAGACGATCTTCTGCCCCTCCTCGGCGACGCGCTCGCCCTCGGCCCGCGTGAAACTGAACTGGACGGCGACGGACTCCTCATCGTCGCTGTCGTCCTCGTCCCGTTGTCCCGGGTCGGTGGCCTCTACGGTAAAGACGTCCGACGAACCCTCGTAGCGCAGACGCATATCCCCGGCTTTGAACTCCACGGACACCGGCTCACCGGTATGGGCGTACTCCGGGATGTACGCGGCTGATGGACCCGTTCGCTCTTGTTGTATCGCAAGCTGCTGGATGGCGAGAGTGAGTTGGAGGAGCTGGTCCTTCTCCATCCACACCACGGCCTGACCGCGACCGCTCCGGGCCGTAATGTTAAAGGTCCGTTCGCCGGGGCGACCAACGGTCTCAACTTCTATCGAATCGACGAGACCGAGGTCTACACGTTCGTCTTCAGGCAATATTTTCCCCGCACGGACCGGCCCCGGCTTCTCGAAATCGTCGGAGTCGGTTTAACTCTCCCGCCGTCCTGCGGGATCGCACCATTCTATTTATCGCCCGGGCGCCCTGAAAGGTTTGCCGACAGGTTGTCCAAACGGACGTTGCAGTTGCCAGGACCAAGATCGCGGTCAACGAGTCGTTTGCATTGTGGCCCCGCAAGGCATCTGGCTTCAACCGTGCACCAGAGGTAACAACCCCTCGCCGGCGAGCGCCATCTGATCGTCGATCTGGTCGAAGGGCGTCACCCAGCTCAAAAGAATGTGGCCGGCGCCGGCGTCCCGGAACTCAGCGATTCGTTCCGCCGCCTCATCCGGCGGTCCGAGCAGCACGTATCGCTCGGCAAGGTCTTCGTAGCTACCGGAGTACTGGTACGAAGCCGCGAGCCCCTTCGCCGCGGTAGTTCGCGCCTCCTCGTGGGTGGCTCCCAGCGCGGTCATCAGGTGAAGCCCAAATCCGAACTCAGATTCGTCGGCGCGTCCTCGATTCTCCAGCATCTCCCTCACCTGCCCCGCGCCTCGCGCGTACTGCGACGGCGTGAACAGGTAGGGTAGCCACCCGTCACCGGCGCGGGTCGCACGTTCCATGGCGGGCTCCCCCCGTCCGCCGACCCAGATCGGGGGGCCACCGGGGCGCATTGTCGGCGGGTCAAGCGAAAAGCCATCGAAATCGAAGCGCTGACCGTGATGGTTGGCGTCAGGTCCGGCCCAGATGGCGCGAGCGACCTCGATCGCCTCGTCGGTACGCGATCCGCGCTGGTTTACCGGTACGCCCATCGCCTCGAACTCCGCGGGGAACTCGCCCGCCACGCCGAGTCCAAGAATCAGGCGCCCTCCCGATGCAAGGTCCACCACGGCCGCCTGCTTCGCCAGCATCACCGGGTGGTGGAGCGGCGCGATAACGATTGAGCTCAGAAGCGAGACCGTTTTGGTAGCCCCTGCGGCGACCGCGAGCGCAGAGAGGGCGAGTTGGGTCGGCCCTGGCGGGTCGTTCCTCATAACGTGCTCGCCCGCGCCGACGAAATCGAATCCCAGTGACTCGGCCATCGCTGCGTGTCGTGCGGTGGCAGCAACGTCGCTGAGGTTGGCCCCGATCTTCACGCCCTTGACTGGCATATTCTTGGCTCCTTGCACCCGATCACAACCGGCCGGCTAGCGCCGGGACTTGACCCCGGCAGGTTTCTGCTCCGGGACAGGTTCGCCCGCGTCGGCGAGAAAGTAGTAGACCGTGTTCGGCCCGACGGACTTAAACCGTCGACTGATGTCGCTCGCCCTCCGCTCATACGGAAGATCGTCCAGCGAGCGCAGGTAACTGTGGAACGAACCGAACTCCTCGCGTAGACGTAAGAATTCGGTTGCGTTGGCGACGACGGCCTTGATCTTGCGCTTGTTCCTGATCACGCCGGGATCCTCTTGCACCTGCTCGATAAGCAGATCGGGCATCTCTGCGACCATCCCGGGGTCAAACGTGTAGAACACCTCGCGTATGCGGGGCCACCGGGCCTTCACGGGCGGACCCGCGAAACCGGAGATGAACACCTTGTGGGACAGATTGTCCAGATATTCGGAGTCTGTGTATCGGGGGGGATCGGTCACACCCAGATGTTGCCATACGCGGTGGTGACGCGGGGAGAACGGCGCAAGAGGATACCGGATCGCGCCGTCAACACGATCGGAGCGAGCCCCGATCAACCCTATACACACTGAGTCGTGGAGTACGGGCAGGTAGTAACCGATACCAGACGATGTTGGTCCGAACGTCCCTGTGCGGGACGATGAGATGTGGCGAGACTATGAATTAAGGGCTGTCGCTGTTCTTCACAGGAGACATACGATGAAGGATTCAGCCAACAACACCGATCGGCCTGATCGCGGATCAGAGAAGTGGGTCTCAGGGATCGCGTTCGTCGCCCTCGTAATTCTGGTATTCGTCACATCGGCCGGCTGAACGGTCGCCCACGTACAGATCACTCTGGTGGTATAGGCAGGCGCGGCGGATTAGGCCCCGACCACTGCGGGCAATTTCCGTAAGGATCCCGGCCGTTGTTACGAATTCCGTTGCAGCCCAGCGGGACCGGTGCTAGCCTTGGCAGATGCGTGGTGTGCGCAGCCGATCCTATCGTGGCTGCCCGCCGTACGGAGACGAGTACTCCGGTCCCGGAACGTCGAGCGAGCCTGGCGCGGTGTGAGCAGGCACGGACCGGCCGGAAGAAAATCCCTCCGTAGCAGCCAGCCGAAAAACGACACGCTGAGTAGACCTGGCCGGGTTCGTGGCCCGTTATAGACCACGGAGGTATTCTTCCGAGGGGAGTGCTTCCTCAGAGCGGCCCGAACGGTGAAAGCCGGGCGGGAATCAGGGTGGTACCGCGGGTTTCTAATTTTCCCGTCCCTTATGTGGGGCGGGTTTTTTTATTCGCTATCACTTTTTACGACTGGACGTATGGCGCGGTTGGGGCGCATTACCCGCGAGAGGCGACGAAATGGCCGGAACGGTCGAGATATACGACACAACCCTCCGGGACGGGACGCAGCAAGAGGGCATCTCCGTTTCGATCGACGACAAACTGGCGATCGTCGCGCGGCTTGATGATCTCGGGGTTGACTACATCGAAGGCGGATTCGCCGGGGCCAACCCGAAAGACGACGAGTTCTTCCAGCGCGCCCGGAGCCTTCACCTGAAGAACTCCACGCTCACGGCGTTTGGCAGCACCCGGCGTGCGGGTGGAAACGTGGAGGACGACGGCGCAATCAACGCCCTTCTTGCGGCCGAGACTCCGATCGTCACCATCGTCGGCAAGGCGTCGGCGTGGCAGGTGCGAAACGTTCTCGGAACCTCGGTCGAAGAGAACCTGCACATGGTGGCGGACTCCGTCTCCCACCTTGTGGCACGGGGCAGGCGCGCGGTGTTCGACGCCGAGCACTTTTTCGACGGCTACAAGCTTGATCCTGGCTACGCGTTGCAGACCCTGCGGGTCGCCGCCGAGGCGGGCGCCGAGACCGTCGTGCTTTGCGACACGAACGGCGGCTCGCTTCCCGATGAAGCGTCAAGGATCGTCACCGCCGCGCACGAGTTCACTGCCCCGCTCGGCGTCCAGCTCGGGATACACGCCCACAACGACACCGACACCGCTGTCGCGGTTTCGATAGCAGCATGGCAGGCCGGGGCGGTACATATCCAGGGATGTTTCAACGGATACGGCGAGCGCACGGGAAACGCCAATCTGACAAGCATCATCGCCAACCTGAAGCTAAAACTTGGCGTTGACGCCATCTCAGACGAGCAGCTTGCCGCCCTTACGGATACTTCGGTGTTTATCGCCGAGACGTTGAACATGCCGCCGCACGCCTTCCAGCCCTACGTGGGGGCGAGCGCGTTCGCCCACAAGGGCGGGCTGCACGCCGCCGCCGTCAACAAGCTACGCGAGTCGTACGAGCACGTGTCGCCGGGGACCGTGGGCAACCGTAACTCCGTCGTCGTGTCTGAGCTATCCGGCCGCGGCAACGTTGTGCGTCGCATACGTGACCTCGGGCTTGAAGAAGAGATCACGGACGAGGATGTCCGTGAAATCGTACGATTGCTAAAGGAGCAGGAGAGCCGGGGGTTCTCGTACGAGGGCGCCGGCGCGTCTTTTGAACTCCTGATCCGCCGCCATCTCCCGAATTTCGAGGCGCCGTTCGAGCTTGTCGACTTCATGGTGCTGATCGAAAATCGGCGAACGGCGCGGGCGACGAATGCCGACCAGCCCGGGGGGATTCTCTCTGAAGCAACCGTCAAGGTGCGAGTGGGCGAGGACATCCTGCACACGGCGGCCGAGGGCAACGGCCCGGTCAACGCCCTTGACCACGCCATGCGCAAGGCCTTGCTCCAGTCTTACCCCGAGCTGGAGTGCGTCCGGCTCACGGATTACAAGGTCCGTGTGGTCGCGGAGGGCACCGGTACCGGCGCCGTCGTAAGAGTCGTGATCGAATCGTCTGACGGCCGCGATACATGGAACACCGTCGGCTCTTCCGAGAACATACTGGAGGCGAGTTGGTTGGCTCTGGCGGACAGCATGGAGTACTGGCTGGTGTGCCGGCGGTAAGGTGGCCACTGCGCTAGCTCCCACGCGTCGTAACCCACCCACCACCGTGTCGCGACGTTCCCGACACCCCGGGTGACCCATTTGGTACGCGTGTATTGACCCGATAGGCTCGCCCGAACCGCGTAGTTGCCCTAACAATGGGTTGCAGTACTTACGAGTGCTCAACTGTCCCGGCTCTGGGGAGGGCGCAGGGACGTGTCCGGCTCACTCGACAATCGATTCAGTTCGCAGTGAGTTGGTACGTCACACGGGAAACCGTGCGCCGGCCGGCCGCCTTAATCCCCGGGGTCGGAAATATGCCTAGAATTCTCGTAATCGACGACGAGCCGGACCTCCGGCTTGCCCTATCCATCACGTTCGAGGACTACGGTTACGATGCCATCGAAGGCGTCGACGGCACTGAGGTTCTTGATCTGGCGGTCACCCATTCCCCGGACCTGATCATCCTCGATCTGAACATGCCGATCATCGACGGGCTGACAGCCCTTCAGATTTTGAAAAACGATGAACGGACGTTCAGCATTCCGGTTTGTATCCTCACGGCCGTTAAAGACCCTGAACGTGAGCAACGAGCGCGTTCTCTGGGCGCCGAAGAGTTCTTCAGTAAACCCTGGTCTGAGGAACACCTGGTCCGCAGAGTGGGAGAGTTGATCCGCCAGCATGCGGTCGAGGTTCCGAATTCCGACTCATCGGCCTCTGACACGCCCGACGCTCATGAAGCGACGGTGGCGTCATCCGACACATCAAGCGCGACCCGCGTAGCCCGTCTCTCCGAGACGATCCGGGCCAGGCACAACATATGGTAGCGGAACCAACCGGAGCTTCTGGCTCAGGAATGAGATCAGGGGCGCCAGCGGTCCGGGGAATTAACCCCGCGAACTAGAGCCCTGCATCAGGAACAGGCGCGTCAACGCCGCCGAACAAACCCTGGAGAGCCTCAAGGGCGCCGAGCGTCTCAAACAGCCCCTCTCCCCCCTCTCCGAAAAGTCCTTCAAGAGCCTCGAGCGCGGGCGGGACGATACCGCCAGCCAGCACGGCCAAGACTTCGTCATCAAATGTGACGACTTTCGCAGACGATCCTGTGGCCGCCGTCAGGTCTTCCAACGTGGCCGAGCCAC
>JAQBUX010000085.1 GCA_027623795.1 Chloroflexota bacterium | reverse complement strand
GTACACACGGGCCAACGCCCGCGCGTTTCCATGCCCGTTGGCAGCCGGAACCTCAGCCGCCCGGTACTGACGGCTGTTGACGTGCGCGCCGTGACCGGGCGGAGCGATGAAGAAGGCGCGGAAGGGGATCGAATTCGGATCGGTCGCGCCCGCGACCGGGTTGGAACTGGGCCACGTGGACGCAGCCTGGACCGGCTTTAGCATGTCTGCCACGCGGTGATCCTCCTCAGGCTCAAATCCAATGAGAAAGTCCACGTTAAGCGGGTCGGTGACGTTATCGCGGAGAAACGCGCCGACGCTTTTGCCGCCGATCCGGCGGATTACTTCTCCGACCAGCCAGCCGAACGTGACGGCGTGATACCCCTGCGCCTCTCCCGGCGTCCACACCGGGGCCTGGGCGGCGAGCGCGTCCACCATGACGTCCCACTCAAGCGTCGACCCGGCCGGTAGATCGCGATCGACAACGGCCAGCCCGGCCTGGTGGGTCATCAGGTACCGGACCGGCATGTCTTCCTTGCCGGCCTGTGCGAACTCTGGCCAGTAGCGAGCGACGGGCGTTTCGAAGTCCAACAGCCCGCGATCTGCGAGCATGTGGGCGCAAAGCGCGACCATGCCCTTGGTCGTCGAGTACACGTTGACGATCGTGTCCTCGTTCCATGAACGCGTCTTATCGGCGTCGGCAAAGCCAGCCCACAGGTCCACAACGGACTCTCCGTCGAGCGTGACCGCTACGGAGGCGCCGACCTCGCCATGCAGTTCAAAGTTGCGCTCGAACGCGGCCTTCACCGGCCCGAACCGGGGAGAGCAATGGCCGAGGATTTCCGGGAAATCTGTCACCACCACCACCTCCTGGTACTGGTCAGGGGCCGTGGCACGCCAATGACGCGAGGACCCGAGTATCGCGTGAGGCGGATTGTACGTTAGAGGCCCGTTTCGGGCGACTGGAGATTCGTGTGCAGATCGTTTGCTGGCCCCGAACGGCCCTGCTATATTTGTGACGCACGTAGCAATCCTAATTTTCGAGTCGAGGAGCCCCGCTTGAGCGACGGCAATCCGCCCTCCGGCGACGAGCTGCCCGCCAGCGCCGAACTCAGGAAACGAGCACGTACGGCGCTGCAGTCTCAACAGCAGCCCACCGTTACGGTGCTTTCGTCGTTGTTAGCAGTTCAAGACGAGTTTCACTACGTGCCGGACGAGGCCATCGAAGAGACGGCTACCCACGTAAACGCCACGATCAATGACGTATGGAGCGTGGCGTCCTTTTACACGAACTTCCGGTTCACTCCGCCCGGAGAACACACGATAGACGTGTGCTGGGGACCGTCTTGCCATCTGAACGGCGCCCAGAACGTGATCGAACGCGTGCATAGCGAGCTTGGCGTTGACGGCGAAGGCGAGACGGCGGACGGAAAACTGACCCTCCGTTACAGCACCTGTCTCGGCGCATGTGCGCTTGCACCGGTCATCGCTGTCGACCACCACATGAAGGGCCGCATCTCGCCTGACTCGGCGGCGGCGGTCGTGGAAGGGCTGAAGGGCGCTTAGTGCTGTCGGGCGTGGTTGACACATTTATCTGGCGAAACGGGGCGATATGTCGGTAGCGTTCTCCGAACTGCGCCGGAAGGCTGACGACGAGTGGCGCTCCCTCACAGCCGGTGACAAACCATGGGTCCGCGTGGGGCTCGGCACGTCCGGCGAGGCGGCGGGCGCCGAAGAAGCCCACGCCGCCCTGATCGAAGCGCTCGGGTCCGAGGCTACGGTCAGCCTGGTTGGGTCGATGGGCCTCTGTTACGCCGAGCCGCTCGTTGATGTGCAGATGCCGGGCGGAGCGCGCGTCTTTTACGCCAACCTCGGCGCTGACGAAGCCGTCGACGTTGTTGCGGCGCATGTCAGGTCTGGCAGGGCGGACGCCGCCCGCGCGTTTGCCTGGCACGGCGATGAACAGCCGGCCGGTCTTGACGGCGTAACGCGCCTGACTGAACTGCCAACGGTCCGCCCGCAGACCAGGCTCGCGACACGTCTGGCGGGTGACATCGATCCTCGGGACATGTCCCAGTACATCGCCAACGGCGGATACGAGGCGTTGGACCGGGCGCTCAACGAACTGGACCCTGCGAAGGTGCTTGACGAGGTCAAGAACTCTGGACTGCGAGGGCGGGGCGGAGCCGCATTCCCGACGGGCGTCAAATGGGGCTTTCTTGCGCCGAATCCCGCTCCGGTCAAGTACGTGCTCTGCAACTGCGAGGAGGGCGACCCTGGCGCGTTCAACGACAAAGGAATCCTGGAAAGCTGTCCGCACACCCTGCTTGAAGGATTGATCCTCGCCGGGTACGCGACAAACTCCTCGAACGGCATCATATTTATCCGGCAGGGCCACACGCTCCCGATCGAGAACTCGCGCAAGGCCGTGCAGGACGCTTACGCCGCCGGCTTGCTCGGCCAGAACATCCTGGGTAGCGAATTCAGTTACGAGGTAGAGGTCGCGCTCACGGGCGACTCGTATGTGGCGGGTGAAGAGACGGCGCTGATGGAGGCCATCGAGGGCAAACGCTCAATGCCGCGGTATCGCCCGCCGTTCCCCGCCGCAGCCGGGCTATGGGGCAAGCCGAGCAATATCAACAACGTCAAGACGCTCTCATACGCACCCGCCATCGTTCGTGAGGGCGCGGAGGCGTTCAAGCGTGTCGGCACGGAGACGACCTCCGGCACCGCGATCCTGTGCATCACGGGCGCGGTCAATCGGCCCGGAATGTATGAAGTAGCGATGGGCTCTTTGACCGTTCGCCAGGCCGTCGAGGAAGTTGCCGGGGGTATCCGTGGCGGCAAGAAGATGAAGATGTTCCAGGCGGGCGGACCTCTATTTGGACCGATCGGCGAAGAGGGTTTCGACGCTGCGATCGATTTCGATTCGATCGCAAAGACGACCGGGAGCCTCGGCTCCGGCGGAATCATCATCGGAGACGAAGACGTCTGCGCCGTCAACCTGACCCGAAACCTGATGTCCTTTAACCAGTTCGAGTCTTGCGGCAAATGCTTCCCATGTCGCCTCGGAATGACCCACATGGTCGAGACACTTGAGCGGATCTCCTGCAACGACGGCAGGGAGGACGACCTGGCTCTCATGCAACGGATGGGCTCCAGCATGCGAATGGGTTCGCTCTGTGGGCACGGACAACTCGGTTACAACCCCGTGGCGTCCGCGCTGAAGTATTTCGAAGCCGACTTCCGCTCTCACCTCGAAGAAAAGAGATGTCCGACGGGCGCCTGTGGCGACGGCCAAATGTTGACGCCGACCCGTACGCGACCTTAATCGCCCTCACTCCGACACGAATTAGCGTCCATCCGGGATGAACAATCAGGAGACTGCGCCGCATGGCGGATGACACGATCAAGTTCACGGTGGACGGCCAGGAGATCGAGGCCAACCCCGGCCAGACGATCATCCAGGCGGCGCAGGACGCGGGGATCTACATCCCGTACCTCTGTTACTACCCCGGGATGAAGCCGTACGGCGCGTGCAGGATGTGCGTCGTTTCGACCGAATCCGGCGGCCGTAAAGGCGTGCAGGCTTCGTGCACGACGCCGTGCGCTCCGGACATGGTGGTCGAGACCAACAACGAAGAGATCGTCGAACTCCGCCGCGGGATCACGGACCTGCTTATGTCGGAGCATCCGCACGGCTGCCTGACCTGCCACCGCATCGAGTTGTGCGGGCCGCAGGACATCTGCCAGCGGCATGTCGGCGTGACCGATCGCTGCACGATCTGCCCGAAAAACGAACGGTGCGAGCTCAAGGACACCGTGCGGTTCATGAAGCTGGACATGACGACCCCGCTTCAGTACCACCGCCGCAATCTCCCGATCCACACCGACGATCCGTTCTACGACCGCGACTACAACCTCTGCATCGTCTGCGCTCGCTGCGTGCGCGCCTGTGACGAGGTCCGCGGCGACACCGCGCTTTCGCTCGTCTCCCGGTCCGGCGTGGCGCTCGTCGGCACATCTCACGGGACATCGCTACTTGAGTCCGGATGCGAGTTCTGCGGCGCCTGCATCGACGCCTGTCCCACCGGCGCGCTCGTGGAGCGCGACTACAAATGGGAAAAGGCGTCGGCCAAGGTCTCGACGATCTGCACAAACTGCCCCGTTGGTTGCGAGTTCGTGATGGACGTTAACGACCGCAACAAGGTCGTCCGCATGACCGGCGATCTGTCGGGCGAGGCCGGACACGGACAGGCCTGTTTCAAGGGCAAGTTCGGGTACGACTACCCGAACCACGTCCGGCGACTCAAGTACCCGATGGTCCGTATCGACGGCGAACTTCAACGGACGACCTGGGAGGTGGCGCTTGGCGCCGCGTCCGAGGGTCTGTCGAAGTACCTGCCGGAAGAACGCGGCGTGATCCTGTCACCGCGCGGTATGAATGAGGACCACTACGTCGGCCAGAAGTTCGCGCGTACGGTGCTCGCTACAAACAACGTCGACACGGGACTCAACCGGTCTGCGGAACTGTTGGCGACGTTGCACAGCCAGCCCGGTTACGGAGCGGCGACAAACCCGATCTGGGGTATCGAAAAATCGAAGTGTGTGGTGGTCGTGGCCGGAAACCCGACCGAGGAACAGAACGTTCTCGCCGTGCCGGTGAAGAAGGCGGTGCGCGCTGGCGCGCGATTGATCGTTATAGATTCGCGAGAGACAGAGTTGACTCGCTACGCCACTACATGGTTGCGGCCGCGCCCCGGGACTGAGATCACGCTACTGGGCGGCATGGCCCGCGTGATCGTCGATGAGGCCATGGAAGACAAGGACTTCGTCCGGGATCGGTTGGACGGGGTCGACGATTTCAAACGGTCGATCTGGTCCTTCGACCTGATGCGCGTTTCCCAGATTACCGGGGTAAGCGAGGACGATATCCGGACCGCTGGCAGGGCCTACGGGACCAGCAACCCTTCCTCGATTCTGCACGGCAGCGACGGTGTCGATGCGGACGACCACGCCGATCTGCTGGCTGCTGTTATGAACCTGGCCCTTGTGACCGGTAACATCGGTCGTGAGGGGGGAGGCGTGTACCCGCTGTTCTCCGGCGCAAACACGCAGGGCGGTAACGACGTCGGCGCCGCTCCGTCTCTGCTTCCGGGGTATCGGAGGGCCTCGTCCGAGGCCGATCGCGATGCGCTGTCCGAGGCGACCGGCGGCGCGTACCCGCAGATGCGCGGTAAGGCTGTGCGTGAGATGGTCGGCGGCGCGGCCGCTGGCACTATCAAGGCGCTTGTCGTAATGGCGGACGGTTGGAACCCGGACGCCGCCGGGATGACGACCGGCGGCATCGCCAAACCGGAGTTTCTCGTGGTGTCTGACGCGTTCATGTCCGAGACGGCATCCCGGGCGGACGTGGTGTTTCCCGCGGCGACCTACGCAGAGGTGTCCGGGACGATTACCAATCTGGAGCGCCGGGTGCAGAAAGTTAACCCTGGCCTCGAGTTACGTCACGAGGAACGCGAAGGCTGGCGCACACTGGCCGGACTCGCGATCACTATGGGCGGCATCGGCTTTGAGTACGGTTCTTCTTCGGAAGTATTTGATGAGATCCGTAAAGTCGTGCCGGATTACGCCGGTCTTTCACATGATCGAGTCGAACGACGCGGCATACAGACGCCTGCGCGGGAAGAGGGCTCACGGGGGACCGAGATCCTGTTCTCGTCCGCCGAAGATGGCAAACGCCTTTCACTGGTCCAGATGGCGATACGCGAGCCGATCTCGCGGCGTGACGACGAGTTTCCCTTCACTCTGGCGCACGGGCGTGTGCTGTTGCGACCTGAAGAGGACGTGCGGATCGTGCGTGATGATCGCGATATGAACCGCGTGGAACGCGACACATGGATCGAGGTTCACCCGGAGGACGCTTCCGAAATTGGTGTCGAATATGGGGATCGAGTCGCCATAAAAGTGGAGACAGACGCTTCAGCGGCCCCGTTGCCGGAGTTCGCTCTCGTCCGGCTGTCATCGCCGCACCGCGGTTTCGTGGCGGTCACGACGTTATTTGCGGAGGTCGCAACAGGGATCCAGGACTCGGATGAAATCGATGGATCGCCATCCGTCCGCGGGTTGCCGCTCCGACATGTATCGCTGGCGAAAGCGCCCGCGCTGCGCGAAGCTGGTATGGCTGCAGATTGATCGCCCACTATCGTCCGGGAGCCAGCACAACCGGGATCTGCATCTAAGTAACGCTTTCCGAATCTTAAGTTTACGGATGGCACGAACACGGTCCGCATGCAGAGCATGGGACCTTCTAGGAGAAATAATGAGTAAGCCCGCCGCTGTCACTGACAGCAGTTTTGACGCCGACGTTCTTCAGTCTGACCTGCCGGTTCTGGTCGACTTCTGGGCGGACTGGTGTGGTCCTTGCAAGATGGTTGCGCCGGTCGTCGATGAACTGGCGGCTGAGTATGACGGCAAGGTCAAATTCGCCAAGGTCGATGTCGACTCAAACCCGGTTACCGCCGGCAAGTACGGCGTCCGCAGTATCCCAACGCTACTGATCTTTAAGGACGGCGCGCCTGTCGGCCAGATTGTCGGCGCGGTCCCGAAGCAGGTCCTCGAGGCCCGTCTAAAGGAATCGATCGCCTGAGCTAAGCGATCATAAGATCGACTGATCACGAGACAGCCGGCGCCTTTATGGCCCGGCTGTCTTCGCGTCCGGGGCGTGACCGTTCCCATTCGTCCCCGCGGTTTTCGTCGGACAACGGTCAAAGTCCGCGATCCGTACTTTGCCCCCCAGAAGGCTCCCGGTTGACTCGTTCGCGTGGCGTTGCGCGGGTTCCATCACCTGTATGCGGAGCATTGGCCGCCGTGACGTGGCCTTTTGAGGGCAGGGGCGGTACGCATGCCGATCTCCGAGGGAAGCATCGGCCAAACGGCGGTCCAGAACCCTGTCGGGTTGGGTCGGCATTCAAACAATGGACGTTCGGGCGTAAACTGTCTCCGTCTGCCTCGGGAGTGTATGGGCTCTGGTGGGCTCCACGGACTTCAAACCCGATGGGGGGCATCCTTCGATGTCCTCGGGGGGTTCGACTCCCTCACGCTCCCGCCACAAAGCTAAGTCAAACGTAGAGCGCTGCCGCGATACGAAGGCCCCGGACGGTTGATTCCGCCGGGGTCTTTTCTATTTTTGCTAACGGAGCGCGCTCGCTGCCGGGTTTAACCAGCTTGTTCCGGTTGTCTCAACACGAGTGGCTGTATCATCCGCCGCACTATGGCAAGCGAACGGGTGCAGAGACGGATTGATCGCCTTCTCGATCAGGCCGAAGAAGCGGCGGACCAGTACAACTGGCAACTGGTCCTGCAACTCACCGCGGGAATTCTTGAGGCCGATCCGGAGAACGAAGACGGCCTGACTTTTCGAAAGATGGCCGAGGCGAGCCTGCGTGAACCGGGATCGATTTCCGAACCGACTTCACCCGCGGTGGGAGCCCCTGCCGCTGGCGCAGTGCCGTTGGTCTGGGGCGCCGCCAGTTCTTCCGATACTCCCGCCGCGTTCGCAAACGGCCGTTACTCCGTATCCAAGTTCCTCGGCGAGGGTGGGAATAAAGCGCGTCTACCTGGCACATGACACGCTGCTCGACCGCGAGGTCGCGTTCGCGCTGATTAAGACCGAGGGCTTCGACCAGACCTCCAAAGAACGCATCTCCCGTGAAGCTCAGGCAATGGGACGTCTTGGCGTGCATCCCAACATCGTCGCCGTGCTTGACCTGGGGCAGGAGGACGACGGCACGCCCTATATGGTCACCGAGCTGATGGGCGGTGGCGATGTGGAGGGGTTGTTGGAGGTCACCTACGGAGTTGCCGCGGACAGAACCCCCTCTCCCAGCGGGAGAGAGCCTGCCCTCGGGGGTGATGGAGAAGGTGTGCCCCCGAGTGCCGGTCCTTCGAGAGCCCCAGCACGCGGCGGCGCCTCAGCACATGGCGGCCTCCCGTTGGAACGCACCATCGAGATCGGCAAGGCCGTCTGCGAGGGGCTGGAGTTCGCGCACGCTCGCGGCATCGTCCATAGAGACCTGAAACCCGGCAACGTCTGGCTGACCGAGGACGGAACCGCCAAGATCGGCGACTTCGGGCTTGCCGTCATGACCGACCGCTCCCGACTCACCCGCGAGGGGATGATGGTCGGCACCGTTTCCTACATGCCCCCTGAGCAGGCCACAGGCGGAGAGATCACGCCAAAAGCCGACCTGTACTCCCTCGGGGCGATGCTCTACGAGATGGTGGCCGGCAGGCCGCCGTTCCTTGGCGACGACGAGATCGCCATCATCGGCCAGCACATCAACACGCCGCCGGTAGCTCCGACATGGCACAACAGCACCTGTCCGCGGCCGTTAGAAGCGTTGGTGATGCGGCTGCTCTCCAAAGACCCGTCTGAGAGGCCGGATAGCGCGCAGGACGTGTTCACCGCCCTGGACGCCATCGACTTGACTGCTCGGGGCGAGTCCGTTGAGCAGGACGCCACGTCGCTGGAATCGCTGGCGGGAGGCGTGTTCGTCGGCCGCCAACAGGAGATGGATCAGCTCAAGGCTGCTCTGGAGGAAGTACTCGGGGGCAGAGGGCGACTGATCGCTCTGTCGGGCGAACCAGGCATCGGGAAAACGCGGACCGCAGAGGAACTCGCCACATACGCCGGGCTGCGTGGCGCACGGGTCATGTGGGGTCGCTGCTACGAAACGGGCGGCCAGCCGCCGTACTGGCCCTGGGTGCAGGCGATACGGAGTTATGTCAGGGAGATCGATCCGGACGAGCTACGCAGACAGATGGGGTCTTCGGCTTCGGTGGTCGCAGAGATCGTGACTGACGTGAAGGAGCGGCTCCCGGACGTTCCACCTCCGCCACAGTTGGACGACCCGGACAGCGCACGCTTCCGGCTTTTCGACTCGATGACGAGTTTCCTCAAGACAGCCAGCCAGACGCGGCCGCTGGTATTGATCCTCGACGACCTTCACTGGTCGGACGGACCGTCGCTGACGTTCCTGGAGTTCATGGCACGTGAGATAGGCCAGTCCCGAATCCTCGTCGTGGGGACGTACCGTGACATGGAGCTGAACCGGCGTCACCCGTTGACCGTAACGCTCGGCGATCTTAGCCGCGAGCGACTGTTTGAAAGGGTGGTTCTCCGTGGAATAGGTGAGGCTGACATCGCCCGGTTCATTGAGATCGCCGCCGGGTTCCGTGCCCCGTCTGAGCTGTCTGCCACCGTCTTCCGTCATACCGAGGGCAACCCTCTATTCGTCACCGAAGTGGTGCGGGAGTTGGTCCAGTCTGGCGAGCTTGCGGAGAACCGCGCGTCGGGTGATTCCACATGGTCTGTACGCATCCCTGAAGGCGTGCGAGAGGTGATCGGCAGACGCCTGGATCGGCTGTCAGAGCGTGCCAACACGGTTCTGACCATCGCCGCCGTCGTGGGCCGGGATTTTCGGCTGGATGCACTGAAGCGATTGGCGGAGGACGCGACTGAGGGCCAACTCCTGGATGTGCTGGACGAGGCCCTGGCAGCGCGCATCGTCGAAGAGCTGTCAGACGAGGTCGGCCACTACCAGTTCACCCACGCCCTGATGCAAGAAACGCTCACGGGAGAGCTGTCGTTGGCGAGGAGGGTACGTCTCCACGCCCGAATCGCCGAGACGCTCGAGCGGTTCTACGGGACCGAGGCGAACGAACACGCCGCTGAACTCGCACACCACTTTGGAGAATCTGAATCGATTCTGGGTACGGAAAGGATGGTCGGTTACGCAATCGTTTCAGGGGAACACGCTCTAAATACGGTCACGTCCGTCAAGGTGGTGTTTTAAGACCATCGCGTCATTAGATTTGATTCTTGCCTACGCC
>JAQBUX010000084.1 GCA_027623795.1 Chloroflexota bacterium | reverse complement strand
ATGAGCGCCGAGTCCTTAGCCTCTGTCATCGGAGGAAGCGCCTCGATCCAACAACCCGGCGACGCAACGAGACAGCTGGAGGAGGTGGCGTAGGTAGAGGAGAGATCAGGCCGGATGACGCGATGGTTAAAACACCACCTTGACGGACGTGACCATGGGCCCCGGGGCCAGTAACACCCGTATCAACCGACGGTATTGCTCTCGTTCAGTGCGAGGCCGGGCCGGTAAGCTCTAATCGAATGAGCCGCCCGGTTCAGCCGTCTTGCGGATTTCCGCAACGCACGTTCAATCAGGCTCGTCGAGACCCCGGTGTGGGGTCAGTCAACGACGGGTGGACGGACGGTGGAAGACCGGTGTCGATAGCGATTGCCGGAAGTGTGACCAGGGGGTGCGTCACGGGAATTGTCCGGGGGTCGTGGAGTCGCCCGAACCTCAGACCCGGCCAATTCGCCGCCGGACTTCCCGGGCCAGACGAATCCGATAAGAATAAGAATCCCGAAAATCCCCGAGATATGCCGGATATTCCGGGTCGCAGCGCCATGGCGAGCCGTCTCAACCCGTGAAGAGGCTATATTCGAGCCATCAACAAGTGATCTGGGCGAACGTATGACCGATCAGAGCAGTTCAGCCGAGGCAGGCACACACCCGGGCGGCGACGCGCTCGGGTTGTTCCTGCCGTGGGTCGCAGACTGGTTCCGCGAGGAGATCGGCGAGCCAACGCCCCCGCAGCGGCAAGCATGGCCGTCCATCGCACGCGGCGAGCACACGTTGATCCACTCTCCCACCGGGTCCGGAAAGACGTTCGCCGCCTTCCTGTGGGCGCTAAACGGGCTGTTCACGGCGGCCATCGAAGATGGCGAGAAAGTCGGCCCGGCTAAGCAGGGCATCCGGACGCTCTACGTGTCGCCGCTCAAGGCGCTCAACAACGACATCGAGCGAAACCTTCGCGCGCCGTTGCGAGGGATCCGGGAGTTCGCGCTTGACCATGCCGTCGAGGTCCCGGACGTGCGTTCCGCGGTACGTACCGGGGACACGTCGCAGTCGGAGCGCAGACAGATGGTGCGCAAGCCGCCGGACATCTTGATCACCACGCCCGAGTCCCTGTACCTGATCCTCACCTCTCCGGTCGCCCGTGACATCCTGCGGACGGTCGATACGGTGATCCTGGACGAAATCCACACGGTCAGCGGATCGAAGCGGGGCGCACACCTTTCGCTCAGTCTGGAACGGCTGGAGCGGCTATCGCCGGGGTTCCAGCGCATCGGGCTGTCGGCCACACAACGGCCCCTTGACGAGGTGGCGCGTTTTCTTGGCGGACTGAGGATAGAGGACGATGGCTCGTTTTCGCCGAGACCCGTGACGGTGGTGGACGCCGACTACCCGAAGGAGTTCTCGCTGCGGGTGATGGGCATGCCCGCGAAGACGGGCGGCGGCAACGACGGCTCGGTGTGGCCGGGTGTGATCCCGCAGGTGCTGGAAGACGTTCAACGGCACCATACCACGCTGATCTTCACAAACAGCCGGCGCCAGGCGGAGAGGACGGCCGACCGACTAAACGCCCAGCTCATTGCCGACATGGACGAGGCCGGGTACGACCTCGGCGACGCCCGCACCCCGATCTTCCCGCACTCAAGCTCCGTCTTCGCTTCCGGCGCCGAAGACGGCCCGTTCCGCGCCCACCACGGGAGCATGTCAAACGAGGCCAGACGCGAGATGGAGGAGGAGCTAAAGGACGGCCTCTTGCCTGCCCTGATCGGCACGAGTTCGCTTGAGCTGGGCATCGACATCGGCTCGATCGATCTCGTGGTCCAACTTCAGTCGCCGAAGTCCGTCACGACCGGGTTGCAACGCGTCGGCCGCTCCGGCCACATGGTCGGCCAGACGAGTCGGGGCAAGTTGTACGCCACCCACAATGAGGACCTTCTTGAGTCCGCAGTCGTGGCGCGCGGGATGGTGCGGCGCGAGGTCGAAGAGGTGTACACGCCTCAGAACGCGCTGGACGTACTGGCGCAGCAGATCGTGGCGACGGTCGCAATGGAGGACTGGAAAGCGGACGAGCTTTTCCGCCTCGTTCTCGGCTCGTACGCCTACCGTGCGCTTGAACGATCGAGCTTTGACAGCGTGCTCCACCTGATCGCCGGGAAGTACCCGCGCCATCTGTTCCGAAGCCTGCGCGCGCGCATCCACTGGGACGAGACAAACGGGGTGCTTGCCGCCCTCCCCGGCTCTCGGCTGCAGGCGCTCAACAACGCCGGGACGATAGTCGACCGCGGCGGTTTTCCTGTGTACCTCGGCGACGGCAAAACGCGGATCGGCGAGCTTGACGAAGAGTTCGTATACGAGACGCATCCCGGCGACGCGTTTCTCCTCGGGAGCCAGGTCTGGCGAGCGTCAGAGGTCCGCGACGACCGGGTGATCGTCGAGCCCGCGCCCGGCGCACTCCCCCGTATGCCGTTCTGGAAGGGCGAGTTCCCGTGGCGACCGTACGACCTCAGCGTCAGGTTGGCCGGGTTCCGCGCAGAACTGGCCGATCGTATCCTCCCGCACGTCCACACAGAAGAAGACCCGCCGTCCATCATCCGATGGCTCCGCGAGGAGTACTTTTTGGACGACGCGGGCGCACGCCAGGCGCTCGGCTACGTCCGCCGGCAGTTACGCTCGGCGGGAGCGATTTCGTCCGACCGCACGGTGCTTGTCGAGACGTACCAGGATCCACTTGGCGATCGCAGGATGGTGATCCACTCGCCCTTCGGCGGCCGCGTGAACGCGCCGTGGGCTATCGCGCTGGCGTCAGCGTTGCGTGAGCGGACCGGGGTCGACCCCGAAATCCAGGTCGGAGACGACGGCATCCTGCTGCGCGTGCCGGAATCGGACGCCCCGTTGCCGGTGGACATGGTGACGGACATGGACGCTGCGGAGGTGCGCGAACGGGTACTGGCCGGGCTTGTGGACTCGGCGGTGTTCGGGGCGCGGTTCCGCCAGAACGCAGGTCGGGCGTTACTGCTGCCCGGCCGCGCCGGCGGGCGTCGCACGCCTTTCTACCTGCAACGTCTACGCGCCCGTGATCTGCTCGCGGTGGCCCGAAACATCCCGGACTTCCCGATCCTTCTCGAGACGTTCCGTGACGTGCTCGAAGACGAGATGAACCTGCCGGCGTTGGAACGGATCATCGATAGGGTCCAGGCGGGCGAGATCAACGTGACGACCTTCGCCAGTCAGACGCCCTCCCCCGTCGCACAGGCGCTGAACTTCGATTTCAACGCGCAGTACATGTACGAATGGGACGCCCCCAAGGCGGAGCGTTCGTTGCAGGCGCTCCAGCTCGACCGGGCCGCGCTTGCCGCGTTGTTCCGCGATCCGTCGTTCGCCGGGATGTTGCGTCCGGAGGCGGTGTCAGAGGTGGTGGGCGCCGCGTCGCACACACTCGCCGGGTCCCGTGCGCGCTCGGTCAACGAGCTGGCCCAGTTGTTGGAGGATCTTGGCGATCTCACGACCGAAGAGGTCGCAGAGAGGTGTGACGGTGATGCGGTCGCCTGGCTTCAGGAACTTGAGGCGTCAGGGCGTGTCAGGGAGTTGGAAGCGCCCGACGGTGAGGGACGATCTTCAAAAAGATGGGTCGCCACCGCAAAGGCGCCGGAGTACGAGGCGGTGTTCGCCGGATCAGGCGATCGGGGTGTCCTCCGATCCGCTTTGAGGGCGTTGCTGGCACGCAGCGGACCGTTGCCATTCCTGGAGATTCAACGCCGATACCCGTGGACGTCTGACGACATACAGGCCGTTCTCGACGAACTGGCCGAAAACGGCGAGGCGCTCTCCGGATACTTCTCCGAAGCGTCCGGCGGCAGCGGCGCAATCGAGTGGGCCGACGAGGCCAATCTCGAACGGATACAGGCGCGCACGTTGAGCCTGATGCGCGCCGAGGTGATCCCGGTGTCCCCGGTCAATTTCCAGGAAAACGTGCTGCGGATGCAGGGCCTGGAGGGCGGTCGAGCAGGCAGGCGCCTGATTGGCAATCAGGCGAACGGCAGCAACAACGACTCAGGTACGAGCGCCAGCAACGAGGATCTGCGACAAGCGTTGGAGTCTCTTCGCGGGCTTGCTCTTCCGCCGGCGGACTGGACCGGTCTTGTCCTGCCCGCTCGCGTCCAACAATTCTCTTCGGCGGCGCTCGACAACCTGTTCCGCGAAGGTGAGTTTGCATGGGTGATGCGACCCGACCCGCAAGGTACCGCCCGTGTCCGCGTGATCCCAAGGGGTTCCGGTCGGCTCTACCTTTCAGACGATGAGTTGCTTGCGCTTAAGGAACCGCCGGCGGGTCTGCCCGATCACGTGGCGCAGGTATTCGCCTTCCTGTCGGAGGAAGGGGTCGCCTCGTCGGCCGATCTCCGCTCGGCGCTGAGCGATCTATCGCTGATGGACCTGAGGGACGCGCTCCGCGAGCTTGCGTTCGCGGGACTGGCGACCGCTGACTCGTGGATGGCGCTGATCGGGCTGCTATCAGACCTTCGGGATGTGCCCGCCCTGCCCGAGGCAAGGCGGGCGGACGCTGGATTCCGAAGCCTGACTCGCCGCACATCCGGCAGACGAAGGGGCCGAGGTGGCGACAACACGCGTGCCCGCGACGCGGCGCGCCGGGTCCGGGAAGCGACGCTCGCGCTTCCGCCCGAGGCGCGCTGGTCGCTGACGACCCGGTACGCCGTGATGGGACCCGACGTGGATCAGGGCGCACGGGCACGCGCGCGATCCAGCGCGCTTCTGGAGCGGTACGGGGTCGTCAGTCGCCAGGCGATCGACCTCGAGGGCGGCGACTGGGCATGGGGCCCGATCGTCTCAGCGTTAAGTTTGATGGAGCTGCGGGGGGCTGCGCGACGCGGGTACTTCGTCGCCGGGCTTCCCGGCTTGCAGTTCGCCATGCCGGCCGCAGTCGAGGATCTGCGCCGGAACGAGCGCGGAGCATCGTCGAGAGCGCAGGCCAAGTTAAGGGCGCCGCTGGTGGTGTCGCTCCGCGACCCGGCGTACGTGATGGACCGAAATCTGGTGGACGCTATCGAGGACGCAGGAGACACCGGGTTGATGCCGTCGGCCAGACGGCCCGGAAGTTATATCGTCATGTCCGGCGGGGCGCCGGTGTTGCTGGTGGAGGAGAACGGAGCGCGTATCCGCAGCTCGCCCTCTCCGGGGACACGTCGACGTATCCCGGCAGCGCTCAAGGCGTTTCGGGACCGGCGAATGGCATCGGCCGGGATGCGCGGCCGAATCACTGTCCGGGAGTGGAACGGCGAGCCGGTCCTGGAGACGGACGGACGCAAGTTTCTGGTAGGGGCTGGATTCCGAGAGGACTTCCCCGGCATGACCTACGACGCGGTGGCAGCGCAGGCGGCGGCCAGGCGCTAGGCTGCGCCACTGGCTAGCGCACACCGTCCTGTGGCACGTAGCCAAGCACTTCTTTGGCGTGGGCGTTGTCGCGGAACAGTTTCTTGTTGTCAGAGGTCGCCCAGAAGATATCGAACTTCAGCTCCGGCGGCGCCTCGATGATCTTGACGGTCAACTGCTGAAGGTCGCGGTAGCTCTGCCAGTTGGCCTGAGATCGGCCCGGCTGGGGCGCGTCCACTGCTGCGGTGTTGCTGATACGCAGGTTGATAACAGACATCGGCGTCGTGAGGGCGTAGAAGCGGCCGATGTCCTCGCCAAACAACTTTGTCACGCCGTACAGATTGATCGGTTTCGGTTCCGCGTACTCGCCGACCATGTCCCACGACTCCGGCAGCGGAACGTCCTCTTTGGAGACCAGTGATCTGTACGGCTCATGTAGCTCGTAGCCGTTGGCCGTCGCCCCTGAACTGGCGAGGATGACGCGCTTGACACCGCAGTCCTTCGCTACCTCGAGCACGTTGTAGACGGCATCGATGTTGTACTTGAGCAGCTCGTTCCACGGCACGTCCATACCGACGCTGCTGCCCTGTCCGCCTGACGCCGCCATGTTGACGATGACATCCTGCCCATCGAATGCCGGGTAGAGTGCGTCCCTGTCCGCAATGTCGGCCTTGAAGACGCGCTCTGGCGACAGCCCGTCAACGCCGCTGCGAGAGAGGGCGCTCAACTCGTAACGCTCTTCGAGCGCTGGGCGCATGGCCCGGCCAACGACGCCGTTCAACCCGGTGACGAGTACCTTTAACTTGTCGGGCAATTGTTAGCTCCAGTGAAATTGTGGGATCCGGAATGTATTGAGTGGCGCAGCCGAAGTGCGCACGGGGAGGTTGATCGCAACATCGCTCTTCTCCCTCACCCCAACCCTCTCCCGCTGGGAGAGGGGGCGCCCCACGGCTCACCTCTACACGTTCTTTGTATCCAGCGTGACGTTGTCGCCCCGTAGCGTTCTGTTCCGGATGTCGAACCTTCCCGGATAGCGCACCGGCAACTGGCCGGATTCGATCATCAGCCCGAGAGGGTGGACCCGGGTCTGTAAGGGCATCTGGACCTGGGTGTTGGTGCGGGCTGACTCGTAAACGGCATGCACCATCTCGAGCGCCTTGTATCCACTCTCGCCTGTCGATCGGTACTCGTCCGTCTCGCCAGCAACCCAGTCAGCGAACGCGTGGGCCTGTGCGATCGACCCCTCGATCACCTCGAAGTTGTCCTGTCCCGGGGTTGCGTGGGCGCCGTTCGGCGCATGACGCTCCCAGCCGCCGGACTTGCTGTTCATGACCTTCAGATCTTCGAGAGTCAGGTCGATCATGCCCTCGCTGCCGTAGATGTGCGCGCCCCAGCCGTACTTCGGCGTCAGTCCTGACAGAATCATGGCCTCGGTCCCGTTCTCGAAGCCGAACACCGCTAACGCCTTGTCTTCGATCGGTATGGCGCGCGCCCAGCGGTCCGTCTCGCGTTCGACACCGCCCATGACCCATGTACATTCCGCGTCGCCGAGCAGGTAGCGAAACAGGTCCGACTGGTGGGACGAGTAGTTCGGAAGACCATCCCTGGCATACATCTGGATGAGCCTCACGTCGCCGATCTCGCCGTCCGCGATCAGGTCCTTCGCCATCGTGTATGCCGGGAGCCACCTGCGCTGGTGACCGATCGCCAGCTTCACGCCGTTCCGTCGACACACAAGGATCATGTCAGCTGCTGCGCCTATCGTGTCGGCCATCGGCTTTTCGCAGAGCACGCCCTTGATCCCGGCCGCAGCTGCCGCCATCGTCATGGGGGCGTGCCCGATGTCCCAGACGCCGACCGAGACGACGTCCAGGTCCGACTTCTCGAGCATCGCAAGCGCGTCGCTGTAATGCTGCGCCCTGTAGTCGTCCGACTCAGCGAACTGCTCGTCGAAGTCCTTCATCGCCTGGTCGCTCAGGTCGGAGATCGCTACGATCTCGTACTTGCCCGAGCTCATGTAGCCGATGCCGTGGTTGCCGGTCATCTCTCCGCAGCCGATGATCCCGACGCGCAACTTATCTGCCAAACCTGTGCCTCCTCTGTGTCTGAGCGGGCTCGCCGGGCACGGATCACCGGTTGTGGATTCCATATGATCTGTGCGGGGCCAGTTCACATTGTCACTCTGAGCCCGAGGCGAAGCATGACGGCGATGTTTATCGATCAGGCCCGCCGGGAAAGGGCCGGACCGATAGAACGACGTCTACTCCACCAGGTGCGCCTTGAGAACGGCTTCGTCGAACTCGATCCCCAGTCCGGGGCCGGTCGGCGGGATGATGAAACCCTGGTCCAGCACAAGCGGCTCTTTGAAGATCGTCTTGTGGAGCGGGCCCTGGTTTGCCTCCTGGATCAAGAAGTTCGGCGAGCAGGTGTCGATCTGGATCGCTGCGGATGACGCTATCGGCCCGCAGTACATGTGGGGGGCGATCATGGCGTAGTGGCTCTCCGCAATTGCGGCGATCTTCTTCGCCTCCGTGATGCCGCCGCACTGGCCCACGTCCAACTGGATGATCTGGGCCGCCTGCTTTTCCAGCACCTGCTGGAACTCGTACTTGGTCACGAGACGCTCCCCGGTTGCGATCGGGATGCTCGTGTGGGCGGCGACCCGCGCCATCTCGTCTATGTTCTCCGGCGGGACCGGTTCTTCAAACCAGTACGGGTGGTACGGCTCCAGGAAATCGGCGACCCGGATGGCGCTGAATGTCGACAACTGTCCGTGTGTGCCGATGCCGACCTCAAGCTGATTGCCGACGGCTTTCCTAATGTTCTCGAAGATCTTCGCGGCGTTCTCGATCTCCGGGAGCGTGATGTCTCGGGGGATCGGGTACATCGGCATGAAGGGGTCGAGCTTGCAGGCGGAGTTGCCCTCTTCGAGCAGCTTTATCGCGCCCTCGCCGGCCAGTTCCGGGTTCGCCTGGATCTCATGCATGCCCGGCATGTATGCGTACGCCCGCAGCTTCTCGTGGTACTTGCCGCCCAGGAGGTTGTAGATCGGCTGGTTCGTCGCCTTGCCCTTGATGTCCCACAGGGCCATGTCGATCGCGCTGATGACCGGGGTGGCGTAAAGGCTCGGGTGGCGGAAATCGTGCCGGGATGCGTACATCCGATCCCAGATCCGCTCGTTGTTGAACGGGTCTTCGCCGATCACGTACTGCTCGACAAGTTCCTTAATCAGGTGAACCTGTGTCTGCAGGTCACTCAGCTTGCCGGAGTAGGCGCCGCCGGTGATGCGTTCCCCCAGTCCAATGATGCCCTCGTCGGTTATCAGTTCGAGGAACAGCAGCCATTTGCCCCCGACGTACGGCGGCCCCTCGTTGTTGAGGACCATGGTCCTGTGATCGACGATCTTCAATGCTGGCTCCTGTGACTGAAAAGTGGTCGCGGGACGAGCCGCGACGAGCGCGGGATGCACTATACGCGGCTCCGGCCACACATGCCGGTGATTCGCGTGAGAATCCGTCCGCCGACCGGAGACGATCGCCGGTTGACACAAAAGATATCGCCGGGACTGCGCCGCGCCCTCGGGGACGTGCACGGGTCACGTAGACTCAAATATCGGAATGTAGGGAGTAACTCTCGGCTCCGGTGCGACCCGGAAGCCGCATCGACGCGGGCCTCCCAGCCACCCCGGAGGTCTGGTTGTCTCCTGACAGCACACTGTTCGTCGACATCGTGATCGCCATCGCCGCTGCGTTCGCGGGCGGCGTGGTTGCGCACAAGTTGCGCCTGCCGCTCATCCTCGGATACCTGGCCGCGGGGATGATCGTCGGCCCCCATCTGGTGGGGATAGTTACAACGACGCAGGAAGTACGCGAGCTGGCCGAACTCGGAGTCATCCTTCTCCTCTTCGCCGTCGGGATCGAGATTTCACTGCGCGATCTCAAGAGATTCGGTCGATCCGTCATCGCCATCGGGGTTGGCCAGATCGCAGTGACGATTGCCGCAGGTTACGGTGTCGGCGCCCTGCTCGGCTGGAGCTGGGAGCAGTCACTAACCCTCGGGTTGATCATCTCGCTGAGCAGCACGATGGTTGTGCTCAAAGTCCTGATCGACCGTGACGAACTCCGTAGCGTGCACGGCAGGTTGCTGACCGGCCTCATGCTGGTGCAAGACCTGGCATTCGTGGCGATGATCGCCGTGATACCGGCGCTGGGTGAAGACGACGGCTTTTCCGCAAGCGACCTGGGCCTGGGCCTTCTCAAAGCGCTTGGCGTTCTGGTTGTCATGCTGTTACTCGGGCCCCGTTTGTTCCCGGCGGTGCTGCGTCGCATAGCGAACATCGGTGAACGAGAACTTTTCCTGCTCAGCCTGGTGACGTTCACTTTCGTGGTTGCCGTGGTAACGCAAGAGCTCGGGCTATCGGCGGCCGTGGGCGCTTTCCTGGCCGGTCTGGCACTTAGTGACTATCTCAAAACCCCTTCTCCCATCGGGTGTGTTTTCGGAGTCAGCCACTTGCGAGCCAAG
>JAQBUX010000083.1 GCA_027623795.1 Chloroflexota bacterium | reverse complement strand
ACTTGCGATCTGTCCGGTACTTGAGCGTCGAGAACGAGACGATCCCGGCGTCCAACCACGGATTGCCGACGTCCGGGATGCGAGACACCTTCGCTCCGCAGTCCGGGCAGGCGATCTTCACGGCGTCGATCCACGGCCTGTGCGGCGAGTGCCCCTCGAACTGGTCCCAGCCCTCGACAGCGCGTTCCTTTAGCTCGGACTCTGAGCCCATCACGTCCACGTGGCCGCACTCACACTTGTAGATTGGCAGCGCCAGTCCCCAGTAGCGCTTCTTCGAGATCATCCAGTCGTGCATGTTGCGGAGCCAGTCCAGCTCCCGGTCGCGGCCGAAGGACGGCACCCATGTCATGTTGTTGGTGGCGTCCATCATCGGCTGACGAAGGTCGTCCATTGCGATAAACCACTCGTCGACGAGGCGGAACACCAGTTCGGTGTTGCAACGCCAGCAGACCGGGTAGCGGTGCGTGTACGGCTCCACGCGGTACAGCACGCCCTTCTCTTCGAGATTTTTGAAGATGTCGGCGTTTACGTCGGCAACGTTCCGAGCTGACAGCCAGTCAAACCCGTCGATGTAGTCGCCGTCCTCGGTCAGGGGGGCGATGATCGGCAGGTCGTGCTCCTTCCCGAGTTGGAAGTCTTCCGCGCCGGCGCCGGGCGCGATGTGGACGATCCCCGTGCCCTCGTCCTGGCCGACGTCTTTCCATTCGAGAACACGGTGGACGTCCCGGGCCTCGGACTGCGCGGGCAGCTCGTCAAAGGGACCCCGGTAGCGCAACCCTACAAGCTTCGAGCCGGGCAACTCTTCGAGGACCTCGTACTCGCCCGAGAGCACCTTGAGCAACTCTTTGCCGAGGTACAGCACCTCGCCGCCGGTCCTGACTTTGAGGTAGCTGTGCGCAGAATTGACCGCCGCTGCGACGTTCGCGGCGAGCGTCCATGGCGTCGTGGTCCAGACCAGCAGACTTTCGCCTTCTCGATCAAGAAGCGGAAACTTCAAGAAAATGGAGTTGTGGGTGATCTCCTGGTAGCCCTCGGTCACGATCTCGTGCTGCGACAGGCCCGTCCCGCAGCGCGGACACCACGGCATTGTGTCGCGGCCTTCGTAGATCCAACCGCGCTCGTGGGCCCGCTTCAAGAACTGCCAGATCGTGTAGTTGTTCTCGTCCGACATCGTGTGATACGAGTCGTCCCAGTCCATCCACATCGCAAGGCGTTTCGACTGCTCGGTTATCACCGCGGCGAATCGCGTAACGCGCGCCTTGCACTCCTCGACAAACCTGTCGATGCCGTAGTCCTCGATGTCGTGCTTTGACTTGAAGCCGAGGTCTTTTTCGACCTCGACCTCAACCCACAGGCCCTGACCGTCGAACCCGTTCTGGAAACGCTGGCGGTAGCCCTGCATGTTGCGAAACCGCAGGAACAGATCTTTGTATGACCGTCCCCACGCGTGGTGGACGCCCATCGGGTTGTTGGCCGTGATCGGGCCGTCCATAAACGAGAACCGCTTGTCTGAGTTCTCGTTTTTCGCCCGATAGCGCGCGTTCATGTCGTTGTCGTTCCACCAACGGAGCATGTCGTTCTCAAGCGCGATGAAGTCGACTCTGGCGTCGACCGGCTTGAAGCGACCGCCGGAATCTCTGGAGTTGGGCGTCGCCGGTTTGTCGGCCGTGGTCATGATCTGTATGGCTCCCGGTGGTCTGCACGGTCCGCAGTGATTACGGACAAATAAAAAAACCCATCCCTCGTGAGGGACGGGCTCCATAATCGGAGATACCGCGGTACCACCCTGCATTTCCCGAAGAAATCGGGACGCTTTGCCGGTCTTATGTCCGTCCCAATCACGCAGGATTGGATGAAGCGCCAACTGGCGGGCGCTACGGCGAGGACCTAAAACCGTTGCCGTTCTAACGACCGGCATACCGTCCGGGTCTACTTGGCGGTGCGATTACCGCCGTTCGGCCGGAAGCTACGGAGGGATTTTCGTTGCGGGTTCCTGCGCCCCCTCGCACCGTACGGGGCTCGCTCGACAGGATGACCGGAACTACTCGACTCCGTCACAGCCTTTGACCACGCGAGGTTAGTTATCCACAGCCCCGCGCGTCAAGGCGTCAGGCGTGAACGGCCTGCGCGATACTGGTCGCCGCGCGGATCGCACGGGCGCCCCCCTCCCACCACGTTCATTAACGGAGACTCTTCATGGCCCTCAAGGTTGTTATCTCAGGACGTTCAATGGCGCCCCTGAACCTGCTCACGGAAGCCGGGTTTGAGGTCGTGGAGCGAGACGCAACCACGACGGAGGAGCTGATCGACGCCACCAGAGATGCTGATGGCGCCCTGATCGGTATCTGGCCGCGCCACGACCGCCACGTACTGGAGTCCTGCCCAAAGCTGAAGGTCGTGAGCCGGATGGGCGTCGGCGTGGACTCGATAGATCTGGCTGCGGCGACAGAGCTTGGGATTTTGGCCTGCAACACGCCGGGCGCGAATACGACCGAGGTTGCCGACCACGCGATGGCGATGCTGCTCTCGCTCACACGCTTAATCCCGGAAACCGGGGCGTTCACAAAGGCCGGTGGTTGGGGCGACAACCCGGCGAAGATGAACGAATACCGACGCAATGTGCGGCGTATCGCAGGGCACACCGTCGGGATCATCGGCCTCGGCAACATCGGCAGGGCGTTCGCCACGCGGATCAAGGGGTTCGGGCCGGAGCAGATCATCTCGTACGACCCGTACGTGCCGCAGACAGTCGGCGACCTGTACGGCGTCCGCATGGTTGATCTGGACACGCTGCTATCGCAGGCGGACTACATCACCATCCACACACCATCGACCGATGAGACGCATCACCTGATCAACGCCGACGCGCTGGCGAAGATGAAGTCCACCGCCATTCTTATCAACTGCGCACGCGGGCCGATCGTCGATCCGGTCGCCCTCCACGCCGGTCTTCGCGATGGCGAGATCGAGGCGGCGGGGATCGACGTCACAGAAGTGGAGCCGGTCGACGCAGAGGACCCACTGCTCGGCTTGGACAACCTGCTTATCACGCCACATCTGGCGGGCTGGTCGCCGACCTTTATCGAGCAGTCAGGCAAGCGTCAGGCGGAGAACGTGATCCGCGTTCTGACCGGTCAGGCGCCGCACGGGCTGGCGAACCCGGAAGTGATCAAGACGATCGCCGTGATGCGGGCGACGAACCCGGGCCGCTGGGAAGGCGTGCCGGACTTCTCGACCGCGATCAACGTCTAAAGGCCCTGGCCGTCCGAGACTTGATCCCGCCCTGAGGCTCTCGAAGGGTGAGCGAAGACAGCGCGGCCTCGCATGATCGTCCACATCACAAAGCGAAGTCGTGATGCTCCGGCTTATCCGCCACCACCAGCTCCACCATCTCCGGACGGTCTTCTTTCGAGGAGTTAACGTCCCTGGAAACCTCGTGGGCCTCCATCTCCTCCGGCGGGTACGGGCGGAGCAGTGAGACGAGCCGGTCCGGGTCCTCGGTCGCGGGGTCGAGCCAGAGCGACTCGGACTCGACATCCAGGATGACCGGCATCCGGTCGTGGATCGGCTCCATGAGTTCGTTCGGCGAGGTCGTGATGATGGCGCAGGACCGGACGGCTTCGCCGGTTGCGCGGTTCTGCCAGGTGTCGAAGATCCCGGCGAAGGCGAACAGCGCGCCGCCCTTCAAGCGGATCAACTGTGGCCGGCGGTCGTTTTTCGGGCCGGTCCACTCGTAGAAACCGTCAGCCGGGATGAGACATCGTGTTCGTTGAAGCGGCCGTTTCCACAACCCGGAGGTCGTCACCTTGTCGTCACGGGCATTGAAGCTGCTGCGTATCTGGCTGGCTGACTTTGCCCAAGCAGGGATGAGCCCCCAGCGCATCGGCTCTGCGCGCCGCGACCCGTCCTCGTTTGTGATGGTCCAGATCGACTGCGTGGGGGCGATGTTGAATCGGGGCACAGGCGGTGTCTCCCCGGTCACTTCCACCCGAAAGCGGAGCCCCATGCCGGTAACGTCGATCAGTATGAATCTGCCACACATGGCTTGAGTTTAGACGGTCCGGGAGCTTCTCGACCCCTATTGGGCGTGTCACGCTAGAATGCCGCCGGACAACAGGGCATCCCACTGAGCAAGGAGCGCCATTGAAGATCACATTTTGCGGAACCGGAGCCGGCGCCAGCTACGTCGCCGACCGGGGCGGATCGTCCGTGATGATCGAAGTCAACGGCGACGCAATGCTCGTCGATTGCGGTCCCGGCGCAGTACGCCGAATCTACAAGGCCGGTGTCGAGTTCGGCGCGATCAAAGTCATTCTCATAACGCACTTGCACTATGACCACGCGGTCGGACTGCCGGAGTTGTTCAACCGATTCGGAAGGATGGGCAACGATCCCCCGCGGATACTCGGGCCGGCCGGAATTGCTGACTACATCGAATCGTGTAAAAGGCTGATCACGGTCAGTACAAGTCAAGGGTTGCCCCCTCAACTTCAAGCCCTGCACGGGGAACAGATCGTCCCCGGCCAAGTCTACGAAGTCGGCGACTTCACTGCGGACGCTATCGAAGTCCCTCATGGTCCGGACATCCAGGCCCTGTCGTGGAGGGTTCGGGCCGAAGGATCGACGGTCGTCGTGTCAGGCGATCTGAAGACGGACGAAGAGTTCATGGTCCCGTTCGCGTCGGACGCTGATCTGCTTATCCACGAAGCGTATTCACATGAGGGCCTGGAGGCCTTGTTCGCCACACTCCCGACGGATTACGCGCGGGAAAGCGCCAGGCAATACTTTGAACCTACCCACTCAGAGGTTTCGGTGGTTGCCGAGATCGCGGAGACGGCTGATGTGAAGCGACTTGCTTTGACGCATCTGGTGCCAGGGGAACAAGAGGACGTCCTTGTACGCACTGCACAAGACCATTTCAGCGGAGAGGCATTCATCGCAGAGCCCGGCCATTCGTTAGAGATTGCATAGCCAACCGCGAGCCCTCAACCTGCCGCCGCCAGCCTCACCGGCCTGCGGCGCCCTCCGCCCCCGGGCCCATGCCCAGCATGATCTGGCCGTACCGCTCGTAGTTCACGTCCGCGACAAAGAAGTGCTGGGTGGCCGCGTTGATGTCCCGCCAGTAGTGCTGCAGCGGGCTCGACTCGTAGAGCGCGTCGCCCCCACCGAAGCGGTACGCCCAGCCCGCCACTTCCGCGGCGACATCAGTTACGTACGTCGCCGCGAGCTGCGTCTCGGCCTGCCTCTCGTCGGCGCCCGGATCACCTGCACGCGCTGCGTCCCATGCGCGGCCGAACACGTCGAACGCCAACAGCCTGGCGGCGCGGACGCGTGTATCGGCCTCCGCAAGCTCCTTCTGGAACACCGATCGCCCCGCGATTCCGGCCCGGTTTGGCCCATAACCGCGCATCTTGGAGTGGGCGAGCTTCGTGATCTCGTCAAGCACACGCCGGGCGACGCCAAGTGCGAAGCCGGTGTGGCCGACTGGGATGATGGTTGTCCTCGTTTCCCGGTAGACCGCCCCGCCACGATGCTGCTCCGGGGTTGGGTAAGCGATTACAAAGTCGTTCGCTATGAACTCTCTGTCGAGCGAATAGTGGCTACTCCCGCTTCCCTTGAGCCCGGCGGCTTGCCAGGTGTCATGGACCGTCCAGCGCTCTTTTGGCGCGATCACAATCACGCGTATCGGTGCGCCGTCAGGTCCGCTCATCGACTCGCCGGCCTCTTCCACGAACGCGCCACCGACCACCCACGTTGAATGGCTGATTCCGCTGCCGAACGCCCATCGACCGGTGACGTTGTACCCGCCTTCGACGCGCTCAGCATGGCCCAACGGAGCGAGCTGGCCGGCGCTGATCGGCCACTGCCCGGCGCCAAACACATCGCCGACGACGCTATCCGGCAGGTACGCCCCGAGCAGAGTCGTCGTGGCGGCGCCGATCATCAGTGACCATGCCGCCGATGTGTCGATCCTGGCCACTGCCTCCATGACCTCGAGGTGCGTCAGCGGATCGGCCTCACCGCCGCCGACCTCGCGCGGCGACAGGAACTGGAGCAGCCCCTCGTTGAGCATGGCGTCCACAACCGGCCGGGGCAGGGTCCGATCGGACTCCGCTTGCGCCGCGTGGGTCTCAAGAACGTCCCGAAGACTCTCGACCGCCGACAGCAGGTTTTCGCGCTCTGTAACCCGTCGCGGTCCGTCCAGTTCAGGCTCTCGCGCCCTCACGGCAGGTTGATGTCCAGCTCTAGTTCAGCGCCGATGCTGTTGAACCAGTCGACAACCTCGCGGTGGTACGGGATGCCCTCCCGCCGGCGCTTCTCGGTCTCCTCGCCTTCGGTCAACCCCGGGTAGAGGACACGGTCGTGCCCGGGAGCTGGTGGCGTGTCCGCAAGCCCCTGAAGGAAGGCGTCCATGTCGTCCTTGAACTTCTCGGTATCGGTGAACGCTTCGATCTTGTATGCGGCGAAAAAGTGGCCGCCCTGTTTCGAGATAAAGCCCGCGCCGGCGCCGTTCAAGACGTTGCACAGGATGTCCACCACGGCGGCGAAGCCGTAGCCCTTGTGCGATCCGTTCTCCCTGGTCCCGCCGAACGGAAGCATCCAGAACTCGTCCGGGACCTCGGTTTCCTCCAGGATCGGCGTGCCATCCGGTTTTGCGATCCAGCCGGGGTAGATCTTGGCGCCGACGCGACGCGCCAGTCCGATCTTGTTGTTCGCTATCTGGGTGGTGGCGACGTCAAACAGGAACGGCGGCATCTTCCTCGCCGGGGCGGCCCAGCCCATCGGGTTCGTGTTGAACCTGGGTTCAGCGCCGAAGGTCGGGAGCATGTACGGCGTTCCCCCGCCGCCCGTGGCCGCCAGACCAATCATGTCGTGCTCGACGGCGAGCATCGCGTGGTATCCGCAACCGCCAAGATGGCCCGAGTTGAACATCGTCACGGCGCCCATGCCGTACTGCTCCGCCTTTTCGATCGCCATGCGCATGGCGTCGGGGCCGACGTGTATCCCGAGCGCCCCGTCGCCGTCCAGCGTCGCCGTCGTCGCCGTTTCACGAACTACCTTCACGTTTGGCGTCGGGTTGATATCGCCGGCCGAGTAACGTTCGACGTAGTTGCGGAGCATGTTGGACACGCCGTGGGTTTCGACGGCGCGGAGATCGTTGGTGATGAGCAGGTCTGTGCTCTGGGCGGCGCCGGCCTCGTCCAGACCCATCTTCAGGAACACCGCGTTTGTTGCGGCGCGCACGCGTTCTTCGCGCACGTAGACGCGGTCAGCTTCCGGAACCTTGAATCGTTCGAGCATCGATGCCTCCGCTAGATGTAGTTCCCACGGACGTTAGGCGGGAGTCTAACCGGTGTGCTCGAAATCGCGCTCTTTATGGCTTTTGTGGGCGTGAATTGGCAACTCTAACGTTATCCGACGGACGTTTGAGGCCGAGATTCATCGGGCAATGTCGGGATTCTGCGGTTATGAGCGATCGACTGATTCGGGGGCTGGCGCGCTGGCGCCCTGACCGCCTCCGGGCGGTCCCCTTCACCCCAACCCTTTCCCACAGAGGGAGAGGGGCAACGTTTTCGGAAATGACGCGTTTCAGGCCTTGGCCCAACTTTCCTTGTCCGGAAGCCGTTATTCGGCGGGCGTCCAGATCTCGATCCCGGGCACTGTGATCGCTATCGAGAACCAGAATGCGCGGCGCGTTGGGAGCGGGTCCAGTGCAGTTCCGGACAACTCTCCCTCGATCGCCTTGCCGAACAGGTTCCATGTGGAATCGGTCTCTGCATCCGTGATCGCATCGTCGGCAAGTGAGAACGTCAGCGCCTCGCCGTTTACGGTGCGGGAGAAAGCGGTGCCGTATACGCCATCCTCCCGGCTGAAGACCACTACCGGTCGCCCGCCGATTGCGTCGTTCGCAACGGCATCGCCCATCGACTCAACCGCGTACGCCTTCTCGACGCCGTCCATCACAACCGCCAGGGTGATGGTGGAAGCCGGGAGTCTCGTATCGATCTTGTCTTCGGTGACCGGGAACGGAAACCGAAGGTTGTCCACGCTTGATTTATACCCACTGAACGGGTCGCGATCGTAGTTTGGAAAGGACGAAAACCCCTGAACTCTTGAGAGGATTTGCGTTTCCGGGTGGAGTTCTTTCCAATCGCCTCAGGGGATGGTCGCGGAAGACAACGGCCGGAGTTTGCTGCCGGTCAGTGCGCCCACGATGGCCTCTCCGCCGACCTGAAACCAGTAGGAGCCGCTGGAGTGATCGAACATCACAAGATCGTTCTCGTAGAGGGCGCTCGTGTTCCCGAAGACGTGCGTCACGCCGTCAAGACGACGGTCGTAAACGACGCCGCTGCCGCAGAGCGGACAGTAAGAGACGAGGACCGGAACGCCGTCGATCGTGTCGTTTACGAGCTCGTGCGAGTTCAGGAACTTGATCGGATACGCGAAAGAGCCGGAGTCGCTCTCGTACCCGATCACGAGGTCCCGGTCTGACAGCCAGTCACCACCCTCGACCGCCTGGTACTGAACAGGCTCGTACACCGGGCGGATCGCATCGCGCAGCCGCCGAATCGTGGCCTGGCTCGCCTCGCTCAGCCGCACGGCGCCGCCATCGAAGGTGTCGAAGATCACCTCATCAAGCGGAACGCTGTGGATCGCAAGATCGACTGTCGGCGGCTCGGGGGTCGGTGTCGGTTGCGGTGTCAGGGCCGGGCGAGGAACGCCGACCGTCGCCGCTGCGCCGGCGTCTTCTGGCGATGCCGCAGAAGGCTGCTGGGCCGCATCTGACGACGAACCGCATGCGACGGCCACGCCGACAACGGCCGCGGAGATAGCGACAATCGCCAGCCGAGCGCCGCGGCCTGTCCGGTATCGGTCTGATACGAGGTCCATCGATCACGTCCCGATTACGCGCACACAACTGGCAGCGCGCGTTCACTTCAGGACAGTTAGAGGCCCGAGGATGCGGTTGCGATTCAGGACGGCGTCGAGCGACAGGCGATTATCGGGAATCGGCCACAACCTCAGGCCGGCCCAACACCGGCACGCCGACCACCGCCGCGGCCACGCCCATGCCGCCGACGACGCTTCGCAACGCGTCCTGGCCCTCGTTCATTCTGTCTGGACCGCCGACGATATAGGTGCGCACACGAGCGAGATCGCTCCATGCGAGGCCGTGCTCTTCGATCGCTGTTCGGATCGTCTCCAGCGTGTCGGCTACTTGCCCGGCGACTTCGTAGGGATGACGAACGACCTCACCTGGAACCGTCGAGGTTGTCCCCGCCACGTACACGACGTCGCCGATGCGAACAGCGCGGCAGTAGTTGTGCTCCTGCTCATAGGTGCGTCCGCTCCAGACGCGGGTGGCCCGCCCCGAAGCGCCGGCGACTGCCTCGCACTCGAACATGAACGGCGCGCCTTCGTCCCCGGTCCGATCCACGGTGATGCCGGCGGAAGTTGGCGTGCTTTGCGCCATGAAGTTCAACATCGTGGCAGGCAGCGCCCAGCCGTGAACCTCCCTGGCCATGAAGTGCCGCGTAGCCACGACATCAGACGGCTCGACCCCGACGCCCGTCAGCGCGCTCGATACAGCGCCCATAACCCCGGTCACCGTGGTCGTATATCCGTCATCCGCCCTGCCAGACCCTTCGACGCTGGACGGAGCCTGGCCTGAAACCCATACATCGTCGGCGCTGCGGACGGCGCGGAACCAGCCCTGTGTGGCCGATGGCTGAAAATGCTTGAGCGTCGGTCCGGCCCCACGGATCGCTTCCAACTCCAGCATCACCTTCACGCCATTCGGCAAGTTGGACGCCCCGATGACACTGAGCGTCGGGCCCGGGTCATCAAACAGGACAGCGTGCGTGGCACGTATGGCGTCTGCGGCGTCGGAGTCCGTAAACCAGGCGCGAACTCGGACCACGTCGGCGAGGGAAGACTCTGCCCGGTGCATCACGTCGGCGGCCGCCTGGTACGCCTGCCGCGCCTCAGACTCAGCGGCCCCGCGCTATGGACGGAGGTGCTTAGTCAGATACAGATGCATCCCACCGGGCGGGCTTTTGCTTCCAATTCATGA
>JAQBUX010000082.1 GCA_027623795.1 Chloroflexota bacterium | reverse complement strand
CGGCTGATCGCGGAGGTGAAGTCTCAGGGTAGCTTTGATCCGCCCGAGATCGCTCCCGACGCCGTCATCGTTCATATTGGCGACGATGCGGGGATTCGGGCCAGCTCGATCGCGGCCGGATTGAGAGCGGACGGGCTAGCCGTTCTGGTTGCGCCCGCAGGCCGAAGCATGCGCGCGCAGATGCGCTACAGCAACTCGCTCAACGCCCGCTACGCGCTGATCATCGGAGAGCGGGAGCTTGAGTCCGGAGAGGGGTCTTTGAGGCCGCTCCAGGAGGACGTAAATCAGTCAGCGGTGTCTCTGGATGTCGAGGCGATCGCAAAGGCGCTCCGGGCGACGTAGCGCCGCTTCCCGCCGGCCGCACGCATCGACCCGGGTTTGCCGAGCGGCGATACGCCTCACGTTCGATACCAATCGAAACCGATGAATCAAGCACCCCAACCTGGCGTTCTCGTGTTCTCGAAGGACCGACGCCCGGGCAAATTCATCCGTTCAGCGGGCGCGCCCGGGCGTATTGCATACGCCCCTAGCTTCCTACGTAGGGCCATCGGAACGGGCTGGAGCGTGGCGGCACGTGTATCGGTGAGCGGGGCGAGGCCCCGTGATATTCTGAATCCGTGCTAGGTCCCACCCTTGAGAAGATCCAGGCGATCGTAGATCGCCACGCTGAAGTCGAACGTGAGATGTCCGACCAGGCGGCCGCGTCAGACCCGAATGCGATCCGGCGGCTCGGCAAAGAGTATTCGCAGCTCCAGGCCATCGTAGAGCTGGCCAGGGAGTATGAACGGGTGGCGGAAGAACTCGAAGGCGCCCGTGAAATGCAGGCCGGGGAGCCAGACGCTGACCTGTCGGCGATGGTCCGCGAAGAGGTCCAGCGGCTCGAAGCGGAAGAAGTCCGTCTCACCGAGGAGCTGGAACTGGCCCTGCTGCCGCGAGACGTGACCGCAGAGGCTGACGCTATCGTCGAGATCCGGGCCGGAGCGGGTGGAGACGAGGCCGGACTGTTCGCCGCCGAGCTTTACCGAATGTATCAACAGTTCGCCGAGAACCACAACTGGAAAGTTACTCTCGTAGACATCAACGAGACCGGAGTCGGCGGCGTCAAGGAAGTGGTGTTCGAGGTCCAGGGCGAAGGAACCTTCAACCGCCTGAAGTATGAAAGCGGAGTGCACCGCGTCCAGCGTGTCCCGACGACAGAGTCGCAAGGCCGGGTCCACACGTCGACGGCAACTGTGGCGGTCCTTCCGAAGCCCGACGAGCTTGAGATCGACATCAAGCCGGAAGACATACGAATCGATATCTATCACTCCGGCGGCGCCGGAGGCCAAAACGTGAACAAGGTCGCAACCGCCGTGCGTATGACGCACCTCGCGACCGGACTCGTGGTGACGTCCCAGAAGGAACGCTCCCAGCTTCAGAATCGGCAACATGCGATGGGCGTCTTGAGCGCCCGGCTCTGGGACCTGCAACTGCGGGAGCAACACGACGCCATCGCCGGGGACCGCAAGGCACAGGTGGGCACCGGTGACCGGTCGGAGAAAATCCGGACGTACAACTTCCCGCAGAGTCGCGTCACCGACCACCGCATTAACCACACGAGCCACAACCTGCAACGGGTTCTCGAAGGTGAGCTGGACGAGTTCATCGACGCCCTGTCTCGGGAAGAGCAGGCCCGGAAGCTGGCGGCGGTCGGCGCCGGGGTTTAGGGATGTCCGGACCCCGGGCTTCTGTGCGTGAACTGTTGGGATCCACGCGCGCTCGGCTGAGCGCGGCTGGCATTGAAGAGTACCGGTTAGAGGCCGAGATTCTTTTGCAACACGCCCTCGGGATCGACGCGGCACGTATGTTCGCCGGGTTGAACGATCCTGTTCCGGCCGGGGTCGAGGGCGTTCTCACGATGGCCGTCGACCGCCGTGCCGACCGTGAGCCACTCGCCTACATCATCGGCAACCGGGGCTTTTACGGTCGCGAGTTCGTCGTCACGCCAGACGTGCTGATTCCGCGGCCCGAGACGGAGCTTCTCGTGGAGCTCGCCCTCGAATGGTCCGCCGGTCGTTCCGGCCTTCGTATCGCAGATATCGGGACGGGAAGCGGGGCGCTCGCCGTTACCCTGGCGTGTGAGATCGCGGATGCGGGGATCGACGCCGTAGACCTCTCTCCCGACGCACTGGTTGTAGCGCGTTCCAACGCTCTGCGTGCGGGCGTGGAAAACCGTGTCCGGATTCTGGAGGGTGACCTGGCCGGGCCGGTTGAGGGTCAGTTGTACCAGATCGTTTTCGCCAACCTCCCGTACGTACGCGCTGACACGCTGGCGGCGGCCGCGGAAGAGTTGCGTCGCGAGCCGGTGTTGGCGTTGCTCGGTGGAGAGGACGGCCTGGATGTCGTCCGACGTCTTGCGCCGATGCTCCCATCGATCATGGACGCTGCGGGTTCGATCGCGTTGCTCGAGGTGGACCCGTTGACGGCGCGTGGCGCGATCGCGGCCGTTGCTGAGGCGCTCCCGCGGGCCGCCGTCCGGGTCGAGCGCGATCTGGCCGGGCTAGAGCGATGCGTTGTTGCCGAACTCGGCTGAGGCCAAAGTCGGGTGCCTGCCGAGCGGGGCTTGAGGTGGCTGCATCGCACGTCATTCCCACGCAAGTGGACAATCCTGTGACGCACGTCCGCTAACACGCCCCGTCCAGGGTGGTTCATGACGGTCCGATCGACCATTCCCGCGGACCTTGGCTTTGACCCTCTGGATTCCCACCTGCGTGGGAATGACGTGCTGTGTGGAGAGCGACCGGGGCACGTATCGTCGAATCGACAGTCCAGACAGGGCGCCGCCTTCGAGGTATCTTCCAGCCAGCGCCTGACGCGAAACACCCCCGGCGGAACCGGGGGTGTTGATTGTTCATGTGATGCGTTGCAGCAAACGGCCTACCGCTTGGTGTACTGCGGCGCCTTACGGGCCTTCTTCAGCCCGTATTTTTTGCTTTCCTTGACCCGTGCGTCTCGGGTCAGATGACCCCCGGCACGTAGGGGAGCGCGCAGGTTCGGGTCCATTGCGAGAAGCGCCCGCGCGATCCCGTGGGCGAGTGCGCCTGACTGGCCCGATGTGCCGCCGCCGGAGATCTTGGCGACCACGGTTACGCTGTCCATCAACTCACAGGTACGCAGAGGCGCGGTTGCGCCGCGAATCATCTTCTCTGCGGGCAGAGCTTCTTCGGCGGGCCTACCGTTGACGGTGATCCCGCCCGGCGTCGCGTAGACGCGGACACGCGCGACTGCGCTCTTTCGGCGTCCCGTGCCGTAGTAGTAATGCTGGTCCGTCGTCAACTAGGCATCCCCTTCTGTGGAACGCGCCTTCTCGGCGCCTACGACCTGTGCTTCATGCGGGTGTTCGGGACCGGCGTAGATCTTCAGCCGGGACAACATCCGAGCGCCCAGTTTCGTCTTTGGCAGCATCCCTTTGACCGTGTGCTGGACGATCCGGTCCGGGTGCTTTTCCTGCATCGTCAAATACGGAATCCGCTTCAAATGGCCCGGGTACTGGCTGTGCCGAAGGTACTCGTTCTGCTGCGCCTTGTTCCCGGTGATCTTTACCTTCTCGGCATTGATCACGACAACGAAATCACCGCTCAACAGGTGCGGCACGTAACCGGGCTTGTGCTTGCCCATCAGGATGCGAGCGATCTGTGTCCCGAGACGGCCGAGTACCTGCCCATCGGCGTCTATGACGTGCCAGTCCGCATGCAAGTCGGAGGCGCTCGGGTTGTAAGGCTTCAGCCTGGTTAGCATCTAATCTTTGCTCAATCTCTGGCGGCGCGGGGAAGTCCGGTCCCATCAGCGCCTGGATAGTTTACTTTGGTCAAACATAGCCCGCGGGCCGGAGCGAGGTCTTTCGCGCATCCGCGCTCTGCCCGGTCGATCAATGCCTGGAACTGTTCGTAGTCCATCTTTTTGCGCCCAACGCGGACCAGGGCTCCTACCATGCGCCGCACCTGCTGGTGCAGGAACGCATTCCCACGGATATCGAAGCTGACCTCGTCCCCGTCGCGGCTCACCGCCGTGTGTTCCACGCGCCTTACGGTGATCGCATCTGACGGCGTCGCCGGACCGGCGAACGCCGCGAAGTCGTGTTCCCCATTGAAGTGGGTCGCGGCCTCGTCCATCACCCGTTCGTCTAATCGATGCCGGACGTGCGCCGTCCGGTATCGGTTGAACGGAGACCGTGACGGCCGGTCCTTGAATGTGTATCGATACTCTCTGCTTACCGCATCCCTTCGCGGGTTGAAATTATCGCCGACCCTTCCGGCGCAGACTATTGCGACATCATCGGGGAGATAGTGGTTAAGTGCGTCCCGGATTTCGGTGTCTTCCAGATCGGTCTCGGCGTTGAACGCCCCGACCTGGCCTGTTCCATGCACCCCGGCATCCGTCCGGCTGGCCATGCTAAGCCTTAGAGGCTTTCCAAACACCGTCGGCAGGACGCCTTCGATCTCCCCCTGAACTGTCCGATCACGGACCTGCAACTGTGAGCCGTGCAGGTCCGTACCGTCATATTCAATTACAAGCCCGATACGCATTGTTAAGTAGTCCGAAGCCCCGAACGTGGCGGGGATCATTCACATCCGGCTTAGGAAACCAACTCCAGGATGACCATCTCGGCGCCATCTCCCTTGCGGGGGCCGAGCTTGACCACGCGGGTGTAGCCACCCTGGCGGTTCTCGAACTCCGGGGCGATCTCGTCGAACAGACGTTTCAACACGCTTTGATCCGTCAGGAACGCTGCGGCCTGTCTGCGGGAATGGACCGAGCCCTCTTTACCGTGCGTAATCATGCGCTCGGCGAAGATGCGTGACTCTTTTGCCTTTTGCAGCGTGGTCTTGATGCGACCGTGGCGAAGCAGGTCTGTCACCATGCTTCGGAACATTGCGCGCCGGATGTGGCTGGGACGTCCGAACGCCCGGCCGGAGACCTTATGCCTCATCTTCAGTCTCCCCTGCGCCTACCGCGGCCGCCTCGTCTTCGTCGACCGGGTCCATTTCATCTTCGGATTCGAGTCCCAGGTCGTCGAGGTCATCCAGGTCATCGGCGGCCCCGGCAGGCGACCAGAACCCCTTCTCCTCGAGTCGCTCGTATAGCTCGTCGAGAGACTTTTGGCCGAAGTTTCTGATCTTCATCAGGTCACGACGCGGCATCTCGAGAACCTCGCCGACCCGGTGTACACCGGCGCGCTTCAGGCAGTTGAGGGTGCGCGCTGAAAGGTCAAGCGTATCGACAGGGGTGTTGTACACCTCTGCCGGCAAACCAAGAGTTCCGGGACCGTTTCCGGGATCGGAAGGCTCCGACTCAAGGTTGGCGAAGAGGTAGAACCGCTCCATCAACTGCGCCGCCGCGTCACGAACCGCTTGCATCGGCGTCAGCGTGCCATCGGTCCAGATCTCGATGATCAGCCGTTCCAAGTCAGTCTTCTGGCCGACGCGTGTCGCCTCAACTTTGAACCCGGACTTGCGTACCGGAGTGAATACGGCATCGACCGGAAGCACGCCGATTGGCAGGCCAGTCTCATGCGCCGCGGGGACGTAACCCGTGCCCTGCTCGACATTCATCTCGATCGAGACCCGCGCTTCTGGCGAGTCGAGCGACATGAGGTGAAGCTCAGGGTTGACGATCTCGAAGTCGGACGACGCCATGACGTCTCCGGCCTTCACTTCCCCCTCGCCATCGACCTCAAGCCGCAGGCGGCCCGGGCGGGCGGCGAGTGAACGGAGGCGCATGCTCTTGATGTTCATCAAGAGCTCGGTGACCTCTTCTTTGACGTGGGGGATGGTGGAGTACTCGTGGAGCACTCCATCGATCTTGACCCAGGAGACGGCCGTGCCCGGTAGCGAGCTCAACAACACCCGCCGCAGCGCGTTGCCAAGCGTAGTCGCCCAGCCTCGCTCGAGCGGCTCTGCCGAGAACATCCCGTAGTTGCCGTCCATCTCTACGATCGAGATGGCGAGCTGCGGGATTTCCGGGACCGTGGGTTGAAGCTCTTCCATAGTTGGGAGCCCTATCAGATTGTCCAGCATCAAGATGGCTCCTTAGCGCCTGGAGTAGAACTCGACGATCAACCGGGTGTCGACCTTGGTGTCGATCTCGGCAGGAGCGGGCAGCGCGGCGACTGTGCCGGTTACGTTTTCGGCGTTCATCTGAAGCCAGCCGGGAACGGTGCGCTTGGGCCACGACTCTTTCATCGTCTTGTAGTACTCGTTAGAGCGCGACTGCTCCCGCCATGAGATCACGTCACCAGGCTTGACCATGAACGAAGGGATGTTGACCTTTCGCCCATTCACCTGGAAGTGGCCGTGATTAACGAGCTGTCGCGATTGATTTCGGGACTCGCTGAACGCGAGCCGGTACACAACGTTGTCTAGCCGCCGCTCCAGCAGTTGCATTAGCCGGTCGCCGGTCACACCGGTGAAACTGCTGGCAGCGTCCATGTAGTTGCTGAACTGGCGCTCAAGTGTTCCGTAAACGTATCGAGCTTTTTGTTTTTCACGCAGTTGCGTGCCGTGCTCAGAAATCCGGCGTCGTCGCTGGGTTCCTGCGTTGGCCGCCTGCTCGCCCGGTGGCGAGTGGCGCCTATCCACTGCGCAGCGCGGCGTGTAGCAGCGCTCACCCTTCAGGAAAAGTTTTTCTCCCACCCGTCTGCAAAGCCTGCAGGCCGGGCCGTTATACCTCGCCATTTAAGCCTGTTGAATCCTTTCGCCCTGTATGGGGCGTGCTCGTGCGGCTCCGGATGGGACGGTGTCCGGACCCTGTCGTGGAGGGAAGCACATCGTCGTTGAGACGGTGCGCTCCATGCCGCCGGGGGCTAAACCCGGCGTTTCTTCGGTGGCCGGCACCCATTGTGGGGCACTGGCGTTACGTCTTTGATACTTGTGATTCGCAGACCGGTGGACTGCAGTGAGCGGATCGCGGCCTCGCGACCGGAACCGGGGCCTTTGACCAACACGTCTACGGTCCGCAGACCGTGATCCATGGCCTTTCGGGCCGCTTGCTCACCGGCGCGTTGCGCTGCGAACGCTGTGCCTTTGCGCGAACCGCGGAACCCTACGGTTCCGGCGCTCGCCCAGGACAACACGTCGCCGTTTGGCTCGGTCAGGGTAACGATGGTGTTATTAAACGTGGCGGAAACGTAGGCGTGTCCCTGAGGGACAAACTTCCTCTCGCGACGTCGTGTACGAACTCTTCTCGGCATTCTGTATTTCTGATCCGCCTCCGGGCGGTTGAATCGCTTACTCCGCGTCATTCCTGAGCCGGGCCGTTAATGTCTTGACAGAAATCCCGGCGTTCCACCCCGCATCAACGGGAAGGCCGCGACAAAGTTTAGTGGCCGACCTTCTTCTTGTTGGCTATCGCCCGCCTGCGGCCGCGCTTGGTCCGCGCATTCGTCTTCGTGCGCTGTCCTCGGACGGGGAGGCCGCGTCGGTGCCTGAGACCGCGGTAACTTCCGATATCAATGAGCCGGCGGACGTTCCCCTGGACCTCTCGGCGCAGGTCACCCTCGATCAACGCTCCGCTGCGGTCGAGCGCGCCGCGAAGGCGGTTCAGCTCTTCCTCGCTGAGTTCACGGACACGCGGGTTGCCGGGGAGTGCAGACTCCTCGATTACGCGCCTGGCCACAGCTGGGCCAACGCCATAAACGGATCGCAATGCGATCTCGACCCGCTTGTTGTCCGGTATGTTCACTCCAGCGACGAGTGCCATGTGATGTTCCTCAAACCAAAACCCACCGGCCAAATAGCCGGCCGGGGCGAACTAGCCCTGGCGTTGCTTGTGCCGTCCGTTGCTGCACAACACGCGTACCACTCCTTGACGACGAATCACCTTGCAGTTGGCGCAGCGTCGCTTTACGGATGCTCTAACTTTCATATCTCTGAACCTGCCCCCGACGAATCCGGGATGGTCCCGGTCGACCAGACGTCGGCCGGTCTACTTGAACCGGTAAGTGATCCGGCCACGTGTGAGGTCGTAAGGGGAGAGTTCCACAAGTACGCGGTCGCCCGGCAACACCCGGATGAAATTCAACCGGATTTTTCCTGAAGCGTGCGCGAGGACCTTGTGTCCGGTCGGCAGCTCAACGCGGAAGTTCGCGTTCGGGAGCGCCTCGGTAACTGTTCCCTCTACCTCGATGCCTTCTTTCTTAGCCAAATTTTCTCCGTTCCCGGCCATGCCTCTTAGGGCTGACCCATTACAGGGTGGTCAAGACCTCGGGGCCATCGGGTGTGATAGCCAGGGTGTGTTCGAAATGTGCTGAGAGTTTTCCGTCCGCCGTCACGACCGTCCAGCCGTCGTCGAGGACCTCAGTCCTCCAAGTGCCGACGTTGACCATCGGCTCTATACAAATAACCATACCGGCGCGGAGTTGCGGACCCTGTCCGCCGACACCCACGTTCGGGATCTGTGGCGCTTCGTGCAATCGGCGGCCTATTCCGTGTCCGGTGTACTCCCTTACCAGTTCGTAGCCCCTCGGCCGGACGAGTCCTTCTACTGCGGCGGAAATATCGCCGACCCTGGCTCCGACTCTCGCAGCCAGAATTCCCTGTTCGAGCGCCCGCCGTGTCAGATCGACGAGCTCCTTCTTCTTTGCATCACCTTCGCCGGCGATCAGCGTGACCGCCGAATCGCCGTGAAAACCGCCAACGACGGCTCCGACATCCAGCTTCACCAGATCGCCGTCCTTGATCACCCGGTCTCCCGGGATCCCGTGGACGATCTCTTCGTTCAGGGATGTGCAGATCACACCGGGGAACGGGATAGCGCCCGGAATAGGCGCGTATCCAAGGAACGACGGTTCAGCGTTCCGGCTCGAGATTACCTTTCGGGCTTCCATATCAAGGAAACCCGTGGTGACCCCGGGCTCGAGAACCTTCTTGAGCCGATCTATCACCTCCGCGACAACGCGCCCGGCCGCACGCATCGATTCCAACTCTCGGGCGGACTTAATCGTCGGCACCCGAAACATAGGATCCGATTCTGAGCCAAGTGTTGAGCCGAGGTTCAAAGATACTCCCCGAGATTATAGCTGAAGCCGCCACGTGCCGCACGTGACGGCTACTCGACCGCCGCCGCAAGCACCGTCTGAACGGCGTCGATCGACTGTTCTCCGTCTACGGAGACGAGTTTGCCGGCGGTCCTGTAGTGATCCAGTACCGGCGTGGTCTGGGTCTCGTACACAACGAGCCGGTTACGAACCGCTTCAGGCCGGTCGTCCTCACGTCGCAAAAGTGTCGTACCGCAGTCATCACACCCGTCCGCGGTGGCCGGCGGGTTGAACGTGTCATGGTACGCGCGCTGGCAATCAGGGCAGGTCGAGCGGCCGGCGAGCCGGCGGATCAGTTCCTCTTCGGAGACTTCGAAGTAGATCGCACGGTCCACACCGGCGCCGGCGGCTTCAAGCGCTTCATCCAGCGCTTCCGCCTGCGCGACCGTGCGAGGGAACCCGTCGAGAAGAAGGCCCCCAGAAACCGTGTCCTTGAGCCGGCCGCTGATCATCCCGATCATCACGTCGTCCGGCACCAGGTCACCGCGATCCATGAACGACCTCGCCTTCATGCCGAGTTCGCTCTCGACCGCCACCTCGGCGCGGAGCATATCTCCCGTCGCCAGGTGGGTCAGGCCCTTCTTTTCTGACAGTGATTTGGCCTGAGTGCCCTTACCTGCGCCGGGCGCGCCAAGAAATACTATGAGCAAACGTGCGTGCCTCCGGCGGGTCAGGTCAGACTAGCGGATGAAGCCTTCGTAGTTTCGCATCAACAACTGGGCTTCAAGCTGTCGCATCGTGTCGAGCGCCACACCGACCATAATCAAAAGACTTGTTCCGCTGACGATGCTCGTGGAGGCGGCTACGCTCGTGATTTCGCCGGCAACGTACGGCATGATGGCGATCAATCCGAGGAACAGCGCGCCGCCCCATGTGATCCGGAATATCACGCGCATCAAATACTCGTGCGTGGGCCTGCCCGGCCTTATCCCGGGCACGAATCCACCGTTCTTCTGAAGGTTCTCCGCAAGGTTCTGCTGATTGAATGTTACGAGGGCGTAGAAGAAGGTAAATACCACGACCAGCACGAACACCAGAATCCAGTAGAACAGGCTC
>JAQBUX010000081.1 GCA_027623795.1 Chloroflexota bacterium | reverse complement strand
ACCCGGGGTTGCCGCCCGCACGTGCGCGATCTGACCGTCCCGCCTGGCCGTGGGTGATCAGCGCAACCTCGCAGTAGCCGGCCTGTATGGCGGCGATTGCGTGGGCAATGTGGATCACGAACGAGGAGCCGCCGACCGAAGTTGAGTCGGTGAAGTGGGGCTGGATGCCCATGTACTCGGCGACGTCATATGTCGAGTAGCCGGCGGTGAAAACGCCGTCGACTTCGCTCTTGTCTATGCCGGCGTCGGCAAGGGCGTTGCGGCCGGCCTGGGCGTGCAACTCGAGCGGCCCGGTGTCAGGGGTACGGCCTATCTGGTCCGACTCCGCGACGCCGACGATGGCGGCCGTTCCGGAAATCTTCTTGAGTCTGTCCATCACGGGCATGGGCTGTTCCTTCTCTTCGGTTTGTGGGTTTTTCAGATGTCCCCTCTCCCAGCGGGAGAGAGCCTGCCCCGTACTCGATACGGGAGCCATGAGCCTGTCCTGAGCCAGTCGAGGGATGAGGGAGAAGTTTCCTCCGCGGAACCGCGTCCGTCGGTATTTTTTGAGACGCTTTCTGAGTTGAGAAAGTTGACCGGCTGAAACTGCCGACCTGTCCTCTACTGCAAGGGCGAGTAGGGAGTCGGTTTCAGCAACAGATTGCGCACATTCTTGACGATCAGGCCGTCTTCTTCCGACGCGGCCCGAACCTTGTTCCATTCCGGGTCATTACGGAAAGACTCCCATGCTCGCTCACGCTGGCCGGCGTCCTCGAACGCGATCATGTACGTAAGCTCGGTGCTGGACGGGCCGACCTCGGTCGTCCAGTAACCGATGTTCTTGATGCCGTGCCGTTCAAATATCGCCGTCGTGTGGTCGTTGAACCGCTTGTTGAGGGCGGGCAAACGTCCCCCGAAGCACTCGTAAATTCGCAGCTCGTAAAGCAAGCCTGCCTCCTCAGTCACGGGTCCGGCGAGGGAATCGCCATCGTCATTAGTTAGCCGAAGCGGTCGTCCGGCATCGGTAGGGCCGCTCGCCCACATGGTCGCCCGAACGTGGCCCTGTCCGGCAACCGCCCGGATTCTGACCGCACGATCAGGGGGTGTCAAGAACGTGAATCCCGGATGATTCCTCAGGCCGGGTCTATCCTGACGCAAGATCGTTATTCTCGTGGAGGTTACTGGTCCATCACGCTCCCGTCGGACTGCAACCTTGTGATCACCTCGCGTGGCGTCATCGGCGCATTTTCCCGCGCGCCGGGCTTCAGATTGATGCCGATGCCCGGCCGGTCTGAGATCAGCAGATTACCGTTGCCGTCGTGCTCAGCGGCCCCGTCCACCATCACGTTCTTCGGAAAAGCGTCCTCCCCGATCGGGTACTCCTGGAGGGCGAAGTTGGGGATGCAGGCGGCGATTTGGAGACAGGCGGCGGTGGACACCGGCGACAGCGGGTTGTGCGGGACCACGCCCACGTGATGCGCCTCGGCGAGTGCCGCGATCTTCTTCGCCCCGCTTATCCCGCCGACCATGCACACGTCAGGGCGCACGTACTGGACAGCGCTCCGGTTCAGAAGCATCTGGAACTCCCAGAGGGACGTGAACCGCTCCCCGGTGGCTATGGGGATGTTGATCTTGTCCGCAACGTAGGCCATCTCGTCGAAGTTGTCGGGCGTGACCGGGTCTTCATAGAAATACGGGTGGAACTCCTCGATACCAAGCCCAAGCTGGACCGCTTCCGTCGGCGTTAATCGCCTGTGAATTTCTATGCACAGGTCGACGTCGTTTCCGACCGCCTCGCGGTATTTGCGGACCGTGTCGATAGCGTCCCTGATCTTGTTGGCGTGCGTCTTGAAGTAGGGCACGTCCCTGTCTTCGTCGAGAAACGGGGTCAGGTGTCCGACGGCCGTGAAGCCCTGCGCCTTTGCGTCCACGATGCCGTCGAGCAGCTTCTCCGTCGTATCTCCGAACACGTGGTAGTAGACACGTGCCCTCTCCCGGACCTTGCCGCCCATCAGCGCGTAAGTGGGCACGTCGAAGTACTTGCCCGCGATGTCCCAGAGAGCGATGTCGATGGCCGAGAGTGCGCCCATGATCGCGGCGCCCCTGAAGTGGGAGAAGCGATACATGTACTGCCAGTGGTGCTCGATCAGCATCGGGTCTTTGTCGATCAGGTAGCGACCGAACTTTTCGATCGCCGCGCCGGACGCTTCAAGGAATCCCCATGACCCGGACTCACCGAGGCCGATTATTCCCGTATCCGTTTCGATCTCCACCAGGAGGTAGCGATCCAGGAATATCGGCTCGACCCGTGTGATCTTCATCAGGCATTGCCTCCGTGGGGTGCACGCACGCGGTTGTATCTGGTCGGGCTTCGCTGGCCCAACGCCCGGCGATACTACTCCGGCTGCAGGTGAATATCGGGCGCCGGTCTGGCGATAGTCCCCTTATCATCGGCACTAGCCTGTTCATACTGGCGAGCGCCCCGCCTACGTGCAATCAGTAGAGGAAGATGAGCCCTTGCCACCTGCCCCACGCCGAATGTTGGTTACGGTCGCGCATCCTGACGACGAGACGTTCGGGATGGGATCGACGATCGCCCACTATGCCGCCTCAGGCGTAGAGGTACATGTCGCGTGCGCCACCCGTGGCGAGGCCGGAGAGATAGCGCCGGGGAGCGATGCCACGGTCGAGACCCTCGGCGAGGTACGCGAGGCGGAGCTGCGGGCTGCCGCCGAGGTGCTGGGAGCGCACAGGGTCCATCTGCTGGGGTTCCGGGACTCCGGGATGATTCCGGCAGAGCAGAACGGCGACCCAAATGTGTTCATCAACGCCCCTGAAGCCGACGTGATCGCCGCTTTGACACGATTGATACGCGACGTCCGGCCGCTTGTCGTCGTAACGATGCCTCCCGACGGTGGGACCGGGCATCCCGACCACATCCGTATCTGTCAGCTCACCACGAAAGCGTTCAAGCTGGCGGCACATCCCGGATATATCGAGCCCGGCGGGATCGTCCACGCCCCGGCCAAGTTGTACTACAAGGAGTACCCGCAGGCATTTATCGAGGCCGTGGCGACTGTACGGCCCGAGATGATGGAACACCTCCGCCAGTCGGGTATCGACAAGTTCGGCGTGGACGACGATGCGATCTCGGCTGAGATCGACGTCTCGGACGTGCTGGCGACGCGAATGAAGGCGAACGCCTGCCACGTATCACAGGGCTCGCCGTTCGACATGTTGCCGCCGGAGATGGTTCCGGAGGTCCTCGGTACGGACTATTTCACCCGGGCGATTCCCTCATGGAACGGTGGCGAAAAGGAGCGCGATCTGTTCGCAGGGTTGTAACCCATGGATCGGCCTCTGACCCTCTCAAGTGCTGGCCAGTCGTCGCCAGCTTCACGAGGCCACCCTCCTTCGAAAGCCCCCTCTCCCAGCCGGGTGCCCTCCGGGCGCGGGTTGGGAGCCTGTCCTGAGTGAAGTCGAATGGGTGAGGGAGAAGCCCCACTTCGCGGGACTGTCCTCCATCCAAATGCTGGCATAGCCTTCAATCCGCATTCCTCGATCTGAATCGCCCCCATGCCCCCCAATCCAACACGCCGACAACTACACGAAGCCATCAGGGCAGAACGCCGTGCGCTCGCCCTGCTTGTTGAGACGTTGACGCCGGAGCAGTGGTCTCAGGGGTCCGGGTCCGTTGAATGGACCGTCGGCGAGTTGGTGGGTCACTTACTGGTAGGCGATTCAGGAACGTGGCGCGTCGGGTTCACCCTCGCTCGCATCCGCTCCACATGGGCCTGGATCGAAAAACGGCAGCGTCAGATCGCCGAACGAGGGCCAGATTTCGCGGCTGCACAGCTTCGCTCGAACGGCCTGTCCATCACGGCGCGTCTCCCGGGCCGGCTCGGGCCACGCGGGAACCTGGCGGAGATGATCATCCACGTCGAGGACATTCGGCGCCCGCTGGGCATCCCGCGTCCAGAGCCGCCGATGCACGCGCCCGCCCTCGCTGCACTCGCCACCGTCGCCCGCTGGCAGTTCCGAAAGCTCAAGACGGCCGGAACGCTTGCCATAACCACCTCGGACGGCCCGGCGTTTACCGTGCGCTCCGGCTTCCCGTTGCCACGCGTTCGCGAAGGCTCAGATGGGGCTGACGCGCGTATCGAAGGCAGCACCGTGGAGTTGATGCTGTTCCTGACCGGCCGGCCCGCGAGCGTGGCGGTGGAAGGCGACTCAGCCCTCGCGACGCGCCTTCGCCAGCCCATGCCGAGGCTGTAGCCGGGGGCGTTCACGGCCCACCGGAAGACGGGCGAGTCCATGACAGAGCCGTTGTGTCGACCGCGGCGCCGTCAGAGACGAGTCTGCGACGATCATATCGGCCACCGAAACGCCTGCCCGTCGGCCCAGCGCGTCCCAAACCGCGATGTCCAAACCGGCGAGCGCGTCCTGCCAGCCGGTATTGGCCCGTCCGGCCGACGGGCGTCAGCGTAGCGAACGTCCCGGCACATGCCTCGTAACGGCCGGGTGTGTTCGACCGCTGGTACACTCGCCCGGACCGAACCATGACCAATAACTCCACCGACATAAAACTTCTTTCGACGACGATCGCAACGGCGATCGAGTCTGGCCGCATCGGCCGGCCGATGTTTGTCCGATGGATGGAACGCGTCGACGCTGACCCCGAACTCTACGTGGCGGCGGCGCTTGAGGTCGTCTCGGGGTGGTTTGGCGCCGAGCCGGTGGCCAGCCACCGACCAGGCGGGTCCGATCTCCAGGCCACGATGTTCGCCCGATGGCCTGACGGCCAGTCGGCCGTTCTGATAGCGGCGCCGGCCGGCCGGGCGAGTGCGCCGGACCTGGACGTTGCGGTAATCGGCGCACGGGGCGCCGCCTACCACCATGCGTGATTCCCGTGAATCCCGTGAATCCCAGGTTGGGCATGACCGGCAGTAAGTACCGGGTGCTCCTGATATCAGGGGACCGCACCCACCAGGAGGGCTACGCGGCCGGATTCCACGCCGACCCGCGGGCGGAGATCGTCGCGGTCGCCGACGAGGCTGATGTGCCTGACCTGCGTCACACGCTGAACAAAGAGATGGCGGACCGGTACGGCGTTCCGTATATCAACGACCTTGATGAAGGTCTTGCGCTGCCGGGGGTCGATCTGATCAGCGTCTGTCCGGAGATCGAGCGCAGGGGCCGGGTGGCGGTCCGATGCGCCGCCCGCGGATTGCCGCTGTTTCTGGACAAGCCTCTCGCCGGCACATCTGGCGATATCGCAGATATCCGCGCCGCCGTGAACAACGCGGGCGTCCCGGCGCAGATGTACAGCCTCACCTCGACGCCATGGGCAAGGGCGGCGCGCGATGTTATGCGGTCGGGTGAACTCGGCGACCTGATCGCCGTTCATGCCGAGGTGTTGTTCGCAAAGGGCCGCGCCGGTACTGTGCCGCCCGGCCTTATTCGCAGTGAACGAGAAACGCCGGGGCAATACACCTTCACCGAGGCCAAGCGCGAGCTGTTCGATCTCGGCATCTATCCGATCGTACTTTGCCTCTTGCTCGCCGATTCGCCCGTAAAGCGAGTCACCGCCCACACCGCCAACTACTTCTTCGCCGAGCATGCCTCGGTGGACATCGAAGATCTGGGCGCGCTCACGTTGGAGTTCGAGAGCGGTGTTGTCGGCAGCGCTATCGGCGGCCGCATCGGCTTCTACAGCCACCCGAAGGCCGGTCCACACAGCGTGACGGTCGTTGGTACGGAGGGAAGTCGGACTTTTTCGCCCTGGGACCCTCATGTCGAGGTGTTCGCCGACGAGCCGCGACCGGAACTTCCGACGCCGCATCCGGCCGACCCGATGTCGATGTGGCGATCTACACAGGTCGAGTCCGGCGTCCCGAGGAAGGTGGGCTGGCTCGCCCTGGAAGACGAGTCACGGCTGGTCGCCGACGAGGTGACGGCGTTCCTCGACTGCCTGGATACCGGGCGTACTCCAGACGTTGGCGTAGATCTGGCGGCAGCGGCGACCGAAGTGGTGCTCGCCGCCTACCGTTCAGCCGCACGCGGCGAGCCTGTCGAACTGGGATGAGTGCGATCCCCGGCTTAAAATCCGCAGGCGGTGGCGACCGTTACGTATTCGGCCGCAACGGAGCGCAAGGCTTCTCCCTCATCCTCGCCTTCTCCCGCTGGGAGAAGGGAAAGCCCCCTCTCCCTCAGGGAGAGGGTTTGGGTGAGGGTGAAGTCTCTACGGGGACTACGCCTCGCGAATAGGTCACAACGTCAAATGTGCCGCACGATCTACGCGCTCCGCCGCCTGAACGTCACCACGACCAGTCCGGCAAACACCGCGACGACTGCGGCGGCGATGTAGGCGTCATGGAACGCCCCAACAAACGCGTCGGCGGTTCCAATGCCGGCATCGAGTGCCCGATCCTCGCGCCATCTGAAGATCGAAGTGCTGAACGCGATTGATAGCGGGACGCCAATCGTCTGGGCAACCGCCAGCATGGCCGAACTCGCCCCGGCGTGTTCCGGGCGCGTTCGCCGCATGGCAAGCGAGTAGACCGCCGCCTGATGGAGCCCGAACCCGAGACCCGCGACTCCAACGCGCACGGCGACCCCGGGAAGGGATGCTTCGGCATCAAGGCCGGAGACCCACAGCAGCCCCACCGCCGTGACCGCGGCGCCCGTGGCCGTCACCACCCGATCACCGATACGGTCCGCAAGCCAGCCCCCGATGATAGAGCCAACCGTCGACGCTCCAGCGACCACCGCCAGCATCGATCCGACGGCAAGAGCGCCACGGCCAAGAACATCCGTCACGAAAAATGGGAACAGGAACCAGGTCAGGAAGCTGCCGACGAACACCAACATGTTGGATATCCCGCCGGCAGCGAACCCGGGGGCGGACCACATCCCTCGCGGCAACACCGGCCACATCGTCCGTCGTTGCAGATATTTGAACGCGGCAAATAGCATGGCCGTCACGACCGTGAGCACGATCACGGATCCTGAGAACAGTCCATCCAGCCGGGCCAGTGAGATCACCACTACGAGAGCGAACAGGGCTCCGTACAGGATCACCGCACCAGACCAGTCAAACCCCCGGCCATCGCCCACCGGATCTCGTGCAAAACGACGTGAAAGGCCGAAAAACCCGAGGGCCAACACCGCGACGCCGATCGGCACGCGGGCGTAGAAGATCGCCTCCCATCCGATCGCCTCGGACAGGAAGCCACCTCCGAGCGTCCCCGTGACCTGTCCCGCGCTGACGGCCGCCAGCGTCACGCCGAGCGCGGTGCCGCGGCGGGCGGGCCCGAACGCACGCGCCACGAGGGCCGGTCCCGTGGTGAACAGCACCGCCGCCCCGACGCCCTGCAGGACCCGAAGTCCTACGACAGCCCCAAGGGAGTCCTGCAACGAGATGAGGCCCACCGCCAGCGTGTATGCGACGACGCCCCACAGGAAGACGCGCTTCAGGCCAAAAGAGTCCCCCAGGCCCCCGGCTGCGGGGGCCAGTCCGCTGCGGCTGGCGTGATAGAAGATGATGATCCCCTGCACGGTCACAAGCGACGCGCCGAGAGAGTCACGCATCGTGGGCAGGGACACGTTGATCGAGAAGTCGAGCGCGACGAGGAATAACCCGGCCGCCGCCACGACGACCGTCAGCAGACGATCGCGGGAGGTCAGGGAGCTCGCCGCCGGGCCGTTCGCCACCGTTACTCTTCCGATTCGCGGGTGATGATCCGGTCCGGCTTCACGGTGATCAACACCCGTTTCTGTCCCTCGAATATCCGTTCCATATGCGGATCGACACGCTCCGGCTCACCCGGGTAGTACTTCGAGACCAGATCGCGGGTACGGTCCCACACATCAACCTCGTCCAGGGTGGCGATCCCGTAAGCCACGACCATGCGGCCACTCTCCGGGTCGTCTACGCACACGGAGCACCGAGGATCACGCTTCAGGTTCCACCACTTGGCGGTGGCCGATATCGTGGAAATTACGAAGGCGTCGCCGGTCCACAAGAACCAGACGGGCGATGCCTGCGGAGACCCGTCTTTCCGTATCGTACCGAGCACCAGATTGCGCTGTGATTTCAGAAAAATTCGCGCCTCATCTGTGATGGGTGTGCCGCTCACAGACGATTCTCTGGCGTGTCTTCTTCTTCATCCTCGTCTCTCCCGTGGCCAGGGTGTCGCGGGAAGAACACCAGGATCACCATCGCCAATACGGTTCCGCCGGCGGTGAGTACGTAAAGGCCGGAACCGGCCGCCATGCCAAGCGCTGCGGCGACCCAGATCCCGGTAGCGGTCGTGATCCCGCGCACCGATGTGCCTGAACGAATTATCGTGCCCGCGCCGATGAAACCTATGCCGGTAGCGACCTGGGCCGCGATCCGTGCGGGATCGCGAACGAACTCGCCGTCAAGCCTGCTGAAGGCAAATATCGAAATGACGGTGAATGCGCCTGACCCCATGGCGACCAGCGACAGGGTGCGGATGCCGGCCGGGGCCGACGAACGCCGACGTTCGAACCCGATCAGACCGCCCGCCAGCGCCGCCAGAGCGACGCGCAGCAGCATTTCCGCCTCTTCCGCAGCGGAAAATGGGAATATCTCGAAATCGCCAAGCATCGTTCGGGTGGCCCTGTGGATTGGAATCGCCATGCCCCGCGAAATCGGGGCTACAGGCATTCGATGTTACAACGGTGACTCTCATCCACCGTCAAGGTCTTCGGCCTGTATCAGGCGCCACGGACATCCCGGGAAAACAGATGGACCCAACCGGGGTAGAAACCGCAGGAGATCGCGGTCCGCATCGACCAGGTGTTTACAGACGTCGTCCCGTAATAGGGCACAGCATTCAGGTCGAACGTCGCCCGGGTGATCGCGTAGGTCAGCGCCCGGCCCAGCCCGCGTCCGCGATGTTCCTCGGCGATGGCGATGTGGATCTGGTACAGATTTTCGTTATCCGCCGTGACACCGGCCGAGCCGACAGGACCGTCCGGTCCGAACGCCACGACACGAAATTGGTGAGGCGTCCGTTCACCGGGCCGACGGCGACCGCTCTGCTCCGACATCACCGCGCGGCGATCGTCCTCGTCAGATATGAGCTTGATCGCATAGCCATCGGGCGCTGAGTACGGCCGGAGGTCCTCCTCCGAGCATATCCATCGGGGAAACGGCCCGAAGGTCTTTTGTCCGTACTCCGCCATGCGCATGGAGACCTCGGCGATGCGTGCCGGTTCCATCATCTGGTCACGATCAACGCCTTCGTACAGCGGACTGACCCACGGCATCAACTCTGACGATGCAGTTACCACGCCGCCGACGCCGACCGTGGCGAGGCTGAAGTACGGTTCCGGACGGTCGAACCATCGCCCGCCGGAGATCCGACCCGTTTCAGGACTACGCGGACCGGCCTCGATGACGTGCACATCGCCGTCAAGCAGATCGTCCCGGCTGCAGTACTGCTCCGCCGTCAGAATATCGAGAACCAGAGCCTGCACGCGGGCGCGATCGACCCGTCCGGTTGTCATGGCCCCTCCCCGAAACCTGCGCGAGCGCAGGTCATGGTCCGCAAACGTCAATTTCAGGAGGCGTCCGGCTGCACGATCTCCACGAGTTCGAGCTCGAAAATTAGCGTCGAGTTCCCGGGGATAAAGAATCCCGGAATGCTCAGCCCCGCCGAACCGTATGCGAGGGCCGGAGGTATTCTGATCCGCCTCTTGCCACCCTCCCGTATGTCCGCCATGCCGATCTGCCAGCCCCGGATCAGATTATCCAGGCGGAACAATGAAGGGGCGCCACGGATCTGGCTCGTATCGAAAATGCATCCGTCCGCAAAGAAACCCGTGGACCCTGATCTCGCTGTCTGATTCGGGCTGTGAACCTTCGCCGACCTGATGGTCGAAAACGGCGACGCCAGATTCAAGCGTCTGATAGGCGACCGCCGCATCGTCCCCAAATACCGGCGCATCGGCGGGATAGTCGTCGTTGAGACAGTTCACCGCGCCGGGCGTTGGTGTCAGCACAATGACATCTCCGAGATTGCGATCTGAGTTCGGTCCGTCACCGCCGCATGCGACTGCGAGGATCACGAGCGCAGCGATCGCGGATACCACCAACGGATGTTTTGCACGATTCAGGCGGCTCCAGAGCTTCAACGGGTCGCCCTGACTCTCGCCCGGAGGTCATCGA
>JAQBUX010000080.1 GCA_027623795.1 Chloroflexota bacterium | reverse complement strand
CGACCGGCCGCGGGAGTGGTCCGCGCCCTACACATCCAGCAAGCACGCCGTGACGGGGCTCACCAAGTCAACCGCACTGGACGGGCGTGAGTTCGGGATCTCGTGCGGCCAGCTCAATCCGGGAAACACGTGGGTGGAGCGACGGGCTGACGGACGCTCGGCGAGCGGGCGGGATATGGGCGCTGAGCCGATGGTCGAGACGGTGGACATGGCGAACGCCGCCCTGTTCATGGCGACGCTTCCGCCCGAGGCCAACGTCCTTGAGATGACGGTCATTCCGAACACGATGGCCTACCTCGGACGGGGTTGATTATCCCCACCTGAATTTCCAGGAAAACGATTGTCTGGACGGACGAGTCGCGCCACTTCACCCACAAGTTCGCGCGTTCTCTCGTAACGCTCAGATAACGCAAGCCCGATAGACTTCATTCCGGGTCCGGGCCGGTTTTCTCCGGTCATCGCTTCCAGTTCTCGACGTCCCGGAGACACTCTTGATCGTCATCCGCCGTTTCTTCGCGATACTCTTGATACCCGTGTTCCTCGTCTGGTTCACCGCCAGTACGGTGCGATCGGGGCTCGATAGTACGGTGTTCGACGACAGCTTCGTCGCCGATCAGTTGGAGGAGCAGGACGTCTTCAACTGGCTCCACGACGATCTAATTCGTGTGGCGCTGGACGATGCCGCAACCGTTGGAATCGACATCGATAGCGACTACCTCCCGAGTGGGCGAACCAACGTCTCGTTCGCCGACCCGGCTATGACCCGCGACGAGACACGCGCCCTTCTCAGGGCGACCTTCCCGCCGGAGTACCTGCAGGAACTTACCGCCGGAGCGCTTGCGGAGTTCATGCCCTACCTCCGGGGAGAAACGGACGATTTCGAAATCCCCATCGCACTGAATGAGCGTGTATCGGGTTTCTTTCAGGGCGTCCGCAGCACGTACGTCAATATCGACACAGCGAACATCCTGGTCAATAAGTTGATCGCTCCGGCCGCGGAAAAAGCGGCGCAAGACTTCACTGAAGGGCCGTTTGGACTCATTCTCACCCCCGAGCAGGCGAGCGACGCAGCGCGGACAATCGTTCCTCCGGAATGGATCGATGAACAGGTGTTTGCGACCCTCGATGCGCTGGAGCTTTACCTGAGCGGCCGGTCCGACACCCTTGCCGTCAACATCTCGTTCAAGGACCGAATTCCATTTGCGGCCCAGGTGGTCAAGGACATCCTCACCGACACGAACGCCGATCAGGTGATTTTCGACACTCTTGTCAGGCCGGAGATCACGCGCCAGATCGGTCAAATAACGGTGCTGTCCTACCGGGTTACGATCGAAGACGACGAGATCACTGACGCCGTCAATCGAATCGCACCGCGGGACTGGGTGCAGGGCCACATGAGAGCCATCGTCGACAACGTGGCGGCGTACATGTCCCGTGAGTCAGACACCCTGGCGTACACGATTGATCTCACAGAACAGCGGGACGCCGCCATCGACGTTCTCATGGAGATCGCGGTCGAGAAAGCGCTCGGCTTTGTCAACTCCCTCCCTCAGTGCCGGACGGTGTTCGAAGCACAGGACGCCATCCTCGCGATACAGGGCGGGCGTTTGCCCGGCTGTACCGATTCCAACCTGCCGGTGGATCTGTTCATCGGACAACTTGAGAGCCAGCTTTCATCCGAAGTCATACAGTCGATCGCTGCACAGTTCCCGTCATCGGTGACGTACGACGAATCCCTGTTCACGAGCGCACTCGGCGGCCAGGGCGCGAGCGACCTGGAGTCCATACGGGACCAGATCGCCGACGGCATAACCATCGACGCCGACGACATCCTGGACCAGCTTTCAGACCAGGACGACACCGCCCGGAGATTCCTCGAAATCATACGGACCGGGCGCTCCTTCACCGTGGACGATTTTGATCGCTATCGCGACGAACGAGCGATCGCCGAGGGACAGGACGACCTGGAAGACGTCGATACGATTCGAGGCGCAGTCGGCCTCGCACTTGGAGAGCTCGGCGCAGCGCTCGCGATCGCCGGCGGCCTGCTCATCCTGTTCATCATCGGAGTGCTGGGCGGACGGACGTGGACGTCGCGCCTGATTTGGGCGGCTTCAGCCCTGGTCTTTGCTGCATTGATCGTGTGGCTGGCTTTCGCCCAGATTCTTAGCGGCTACGGCGCAGACTTCGCCGAAGAGGAACTCCTTGACGAGATCGACGCGCAGATCGCCATAGAGCGCGCGCAGGGCGACCCGACCGGCATGCTGGAGCTCGCCCGCGACGAGGGTGTCACAAAGGTCCGGGCGTTCGGCGACGCTGTTAGCGGCGAGTTCTCCGGGTACGCCGTGATCTGGCTGTTCGCCGGTGTGATCGCGATCCTTGCAGGTATCGCGATACGCGTGTCTCGTGGAAGCAAACCCCCGAAACCGGCCGACCTCGCATCCTTCAACAGTTGAGGTAGTAGTCAACACGAAGAAGGCCCGGCGATATCGCCGGGCCTTCCGATTTCAGTCTCTTTCGGGTCGCTTAGATTCGCCGGAACTTCTGGATCCGCTGGCCCTCGAGAACCTCGCCACAGTACAACGACTGTTCGGAGTCGGTCCAGATCCCGTGGACGGCGTAGAACTGGCCTGGCTCGTCGGTCGGGAAGCGGCCCCAGCGGCTCTGCACTTCGCCCTTTGAATTTGCGATGGACATGCGGTTTCTGAGTTCGCCGACGTAAACCGTGTCCGGGTGCCGAGGGTCGATGTATATGTCGGTCGGCTGGATAAAGTCCGTCCAGCTTTCCTTGTGATTGCCCTTGAGATCGAACAACTGAACGCGCCCGTTTTCACGGTCCGCAACGTACACGATATCCTCGTGGACCCAGATGTTGTGCGGGGTGTTGAAATCCCCGATTCCGACGCCGATCCCACCCGGGTTCAACGTCGTGCGGTGTCCGTCCTGGCCCCAGCCAAACTTGTAGTCGCCGGACTGGGAGTAGACATGAACCTTCGTGTTTCCGTAGCCGTCCGAAATGTACAGGTCGCCGTTGCCCGCGACTGCTGCGTCGGTCGGCTTGTTGAACGGCTGACCGTCCGCGCCCTCTGCGCCCCTGGTTCCGAGGGTCCGGACGTGTTCGCCCGCTTTCGTGTACTGCTTGACGGTGTGGTCGCCGTTGTCGACGAGCCAGACCGTGTCGTTCTCTCCCCAGCACATGCCATGCGCGCTCGGAAAGTCGCCTTCGCCGAAAGATCGGATGAACGTGCCGTCTTTGGCGAATACCGTAACCGGGTGCCCGCCCCGGCTGAACACATACACCTCGTCGTTGTCGTCTACTGCGACGGCCGCAACCTGCTTGAACTCCCACCCGTCCGGGAGCTGGCCCCAGCCCTCGACCAGTTCATAGCGGTACTCGCCGCTACCTACGGTGACTGCCATTTTTTGCCCTTTCACATTGTCGCTGGCGATCCCACCCGGACCTTCAGCCGGGCGAGTCTACTCTCGTGAAGCCGAAGGCGCACGCGCCCGATCCGGCGGCGCCAATCCCCGTCGTAATCCGTCCTAAATCTTGCCACCGCAAAAGTCGAGTTGCCCGTACTATCACCGGCCATGCCAGCACGACAAGATGGAGCAACCGGTATGGCGGCGATCGAGGAAAATCCGGCAGGATCGACTCCGCCGAGATTCTTCGTACTCCGCACCGTAGAACCGGGCGATCACGACCAGCTCTCCGCTCTGGAGCGCGCCGTTTTCCCGAACCTTTGGCCACACACAAACTTTGCCCGCGAGATCAAAAAGCCACGCCAGACCATCCTCGTGGCGACGGTGCTATCCGGCCCCGATAATCGGCCCGTCGTCGAGCGCTCTCCGTCTTTAGTCAACCGTGTAGTGAGCGGCATACGAACGATGGCGATGTCGGGCGATCACGAAGGCCAACGCAGGGAGCGGGCCGCGGGCTGGGTCGTCGTCTGGTTTGTGGGAGGCGAGGCGCACATCGCATCGATAGGAGTTGCGGAGTCCGAGCGCAGGCGTGGAATCGGGGAGCTGCTGGTACTGGGCGCCATCGAGGCTGCAACGGCAAACCAGTGCGACGAGGTGACGCTGGAGGTGCGGGAGTCAAACAAGGGCGCACAGGCGCTCTATCGCAAATACGGGTTCCGCGTGGTCGGCGAGCGCAAGGGATACTACGTCGACGATAACGAAGACGCTCTGATCATGACCACCCCCGACATTCGCGAGCCCGAATATGCCGCTCTGCTCGCCGATTTAAGCGCTGACCACGTCCGCCGATGGGGAGATTCCGGCAGCCACTTCGAACGCCGCTAGCGTCCTAATCTACGGATTCAACACCGTAGTAATGGACCGGAACGCTACAACACCGCCCTGGCTTACGGCGATGATCTCGCAGGCGCGGCGCGGCTCGTCGGATACCCGGACCACGAACTCGTCCGAACGTAATCCGGGAACGGCGTCTTCCCACCCAAATTTGCGGACCGGACGGGTCATCGAAGCGAGTCCGACGACGCGTTAGATGGAGTCGCCACCGCCGCTCGATATTGCGGCCAGGATGCTGACCATCAGCACAACAAACCCGACCATGCCCCACGTTGTCCATGATTTTTGGACGCGTTGGAAATGGTCGGTCGATTCCCATCGCTTGGCCCGCCAGGCCCACTCGTTGCCGCGGTATCCCATCAAGAACGAAAATGCCACGTAGGCAATTATGGCCAACGGCAGAAACTGACCCGGCGCAAATCCGATCACGATCCCGAACAGTCCGGTCCATACGCGATTGAATGCGCCCCAGATCACGGGCAAGAGAAACGCACCCCAGTTCCACCCCATCAGCTCGTCCGGCAATTGTGCGCCCGGAGTACCGGAGTCGTTTTGCGTATGAGCCGGCGCCGCGACGCCACTGCGCAGATCCTCCGCGGCGGACCTTGCGCCCGCTCCGCTTGTGGCGACGGACGGACGCCCCGGACCGGGCGCCGGACGTCTGACCTCGGGAGGTGTCGTCGGGGCACGGTCACTGGGAGGCCGGGGAGGCCGGCCTATCGGTTGGGATTGCGCCGGCGGACGAGCTCGCAGTGGAGGCGGAGCGACAGAAGTCGGGATGATGGCGTCTATGTCGCGACCACACTCGACACAGAACCGTGCGTGTGAATCGTTGACCGTGTTGCAGTCAGGACAAGTCTTGATGCCGAGCTGATGCAGATGATCCGGGTCGGGCCGAATCAGCAGTTCCCCGCACCGATCGCAGGCATCGAGGTTTTCCGGGTTTTGAGTGCCGCAATGGGCGCAGTACACGGTGTTGGCCGCCTGATTGAAACCGGTTCCGGATAGAACATCATCGCATTAATGGCGTCGAAGATGTCAGAGCTTTCGCCTATCCCAGTACGAAGGTTCACCCCATCAGAGATGCCTGGGAACCCGGGCGGACGATCCGGTCAGCGCTCGCGATCCGGTTCTATTCTGGGATGACCGGAAGTACGAGGACCGAACTCCGACCCGCCTGGTGAAACACGGTGTTGTCCGCCACGACGCGTCGCCTTTCACGTCCAATCGGCTCCCCCGTATTGGTATTCACGTCGAATCGCGGGAAGTTGGAGCTGGACACGTCCAACCGCAACCGATGGCCGCGGGCGAACAGGTTACTGGTCGGATACAGCGTAATCGTGATTTCGGTGACATCACCAGGGGGCAGGAAATCCGGAGTCCCGTCGCCGTTCCGGTAGCGCAATCGGACGATGCTGTCCGTAAGGTTCAGCCGATAGCCTTCTGGATACCACCTGTTTGATGGGTACACATCGATCAACTTGGCCGTGAAGTCCGTATCGACCGCCGACGAAGACACCCAGAGACGAACCTCTACGGGTCCGGTGACCTCCATGCCATGGTCAAACGGCGCGGTCTGAAACACGAGCACGTCGGGCCGCGATCCAAGCGGAAGATACGGGGCGCTGCATCCAAAAACGCCGGCCCGCTCAATCTGGTCGAATCCGCCCGCCGCCATGATCTCGTCCAGGCACTCTGCTCGCGGCACGGATTCGGGATCGACAGCTCCCGCGGGCAATCCGCTGAATGCGGACAACGACGAAACGTTGCCTCCAATCGATGGCACGGGATTTGCCGGATCGAACCGATACGTTGTGCTCGACGTGGCCTCGACCGGCGGGGTCTCAGCGAGCGAGCCATCCGCGTGAAGAAACATATTCGTGTATCGGGTGCGGGCCAGGGGCCACTCCTGCTCATCCCGCCACTTGCCGCCATGGATCAGCCGTCCGACACCGTTTTTCTCTCCAGAGCCGCCTCCCATCACGAAAATCCGCACCGGTGCGTTCGGCTGGACGGTGTCCTCCGCACCCTTCAATGCCGTATCAAACCATCCCAGGTGCGTCTCACGAAAATCTGCCAAGGCGGCGTGTTCACCAAACTCCACGTCGCCGGAATACGTGCGTTCCGGCATAGCGCCGCCGTGCGTCCATGGACCAACCAATACCCTGACCGTGGTCGATTTCGCCGCGCCGTGACCGACGAAACTCTCGAAAGTCCCGCGCGTATAAGAGTCGTACCACCCGCCCACGTAAAGGACCGCGGCCTCGGGAAAGTCGCCCCAGTGCAGACTTGGATTGAGGCTGGGATGTCTCCAGTAGTCGTCGTAATCAGCGCGTGTGGTCAACTCCAGCGCCCACTCTTCGTACGGCGGCGTAAGCCGGAGCCGGGTCTGGTCCCGGCGAATCGGCAACCTTGTCAGCAGATCACGGAACGACTGGTCCCCTGATAGCAACGCGGCCGCTACGTGCGGATCGGACTTCAATTTCGCCTGCGTGTTGAGGGCGGAGTGCCAGAATGCCCATGCTAGAAAGCGCAGCTCAAGCGCCCCGCCCTGCCTGATAGAGCTGGTGTATCCGTTCGAGCCGCTCATGTTCGGCACCATCGCAGCAAGATTGGCCGGGCCCAGCGCCGCCATCGCCGTCTGAGTCCAGCCGGACCATGAGGTGCCCCACGACCCAACTTTTTCCCCGGCCCACGGCTGGTCTTTGATCCACGCCAGCGTGTCGAACCCGTCCTCGGCCTCAGGGACGAGGAAGTTCACGTCTCCCTCAGACCTGTAACAGCCGCGGCAGTCCTGCGTTACGGCGATGTAACCGCGCCGGGCGAACCAGCCGTTGTATCCCGCCGTTCGCTCGTTCTCGACCTTGTTGTACGGCGTCCGATTCAGGAGAACGGGCATGGGGCCTTCTACCGGCCGGCCGTCAAGGGCCGGACGGTAGATGTCAGTCGCCATCCTGACACCGTCCCGCATTGCCACCATCACGTCACGCTGGACGACGACATCGTAGGCATCTTCGGATCGTGGCATGAAGGCCTCCGGGGGCGTCTGTTTGACGTTCAACAACGACGCCCGCCATCAGGCAATCGGGCGTCGGGTTCTCATACGGCCGGGATTGCCGGAATCACGGAAAGAATGTCGTCGAGCTCTTCCTGCGTGGGCTTGTCGATCGACGGGCTTGGCGGCCGCGTGGCGAAATTGTCCAACAAGCCGCGCTTCATCATGGCGTACTTGCGGATGCTGAGGCCGATGCCCGGCTGGTTCTCGTATCGGATATACGGGACCCAGTCGTAAAACAATTTCCGGGCGCCGTCGACATCTCCCGCCTGCATCAATCGGTAAAGGGCGACCAGCACCTCAGGGTATGCAAACCCGGTCATGGTGCCGACGCCGCCCCTGCGGAGTTCCTCAAACAGGAACGAACCGCCGAGTCCGCCAAAGATACCCATGTTGTCCCCGGTCAACGCGAGGATCTGGGTGATCTTTGGAGGTGTCGGCGGGTCTTCCAACTTGAGGTACTGGGCGTTGGGAAGTTCCGCATTCAGCCGGGCGATGAACGGAGCGGACATGAACACGCCGCTCTCTCCGGGATGATCCTGTACAACTATCGGGATCGTCGCGACAGACTGGACCGCCTCGTAGTACCGGAACAATACCGCGTCATTCGGCTTTGCCATGCGGCCCGGAGACACCATCACCGAGGCGGCGCCGCGCTCTTGAGCCTCTATCGTCCGTCGCGCAACGAGGGCGTTGCTCTCAGAGCTCACACCCACCGTAACGGTCACCCTGCCGGCCGCCGCTTCCAGGACGGCGTCCAGGGCGGCGATCCGCTCGTCGTCGGCCAGCCGATGCGCCTCGCCCATCACGCCAAGGCAAACGACACCCGTGCACCCGGAAGATGCGGCGCAATCGACCAGCCGTTTGAACGGGCCGACGTCGACAGAGCCGTCTTCCGAAAACGGGGTTGGCAACATGAAGTGGATACCGTTCAGGCGGGTGTCGGCGGGCAAATCATCCTCCGGAGCTATTTGTGTATCGAGGCTGGCCGGTTGTAGAAATTAAAGTGCGGACTTGTTCGTTCTTCTGCCGACCGAAGGTTACCCGAATCACTTCCACAACGACGACGTCTGGTTGCGAAAATTCGCTCCGCACCCACCTAAACCGGAATAAGCGCGATAATGTTTGTGCTTATCACTGGTTGGCACGGCTTGTACCGCGTGATTCCCCGGTTGACCCGGGTTTATCTTGACACTCGCAAAGGCCATACATAGGATTCTCGGATCGTGAATATCGTCGATGTGAAGCTGCGCGTGTGTGCTTGTTGTGGTACCGGCTAAGGGCCTCCACGGCGCATTGACCGTAGCACGCGGGCCCCACCGCAAATTAGTGGGGCCTTTTTTTTTACAGCGGATTCCGGCCTGAAGCCAGGCCAAACCGGATCAGGGAGCAGTACGTGACTACAGAGACCAAGCGACCCCGCTGGACGCCCAATCCGGACGGCCAACGCGTCCTGCCGATCGTCCCCGAGGAGATCGAGAGCTTCGAGCGCGAGGTCAAGCGCTTCCGTAACGGCGAGTGGGACGAGAACCAGTTCATGGCGTTCCGCCTCAGACAAGGCGTTTACGGCCAACGGCAGGCTGACCAGCAGATGATGCGCATCAAGGCGCCGTTTGGTGGACTCACCGCTGACCAGATGGACGTGTTGGGCAAGGTCGCCGAGGAGTACGCACCTCTCAAGCGGGGTCACCTCACGACCCGGGAGAACATCCAGTTCCACCACGTGTTCCTGGATGACACCCCTGAAATCATGCGCATGCTCGGGGACGTCGGTCTCAGCACCCGGGAAGCGTGCGGCAACACCATCCGCAACGTCACCGGTTCGCCCGCCGCAGGTGTCGCGATCGACGAAGTTTTCGACCCGACCCCGTACGCGGCCGCATACGCCCGTTACTTCCTGCGGCATGAGCTTTCCGGCGAGATGCCGCGAAAGATCAAGACGGCGTTCTCCGGCGGACTGAGCGATGAGGCCGTCGTCGGAATCCACGATGTCGGATTCATCTCGAAGATCAAGGACGGCAAAAAGGGCTTCAAGATGGTCGCGGGCGGCGGCCTCGCCATCCTGCCGAAGCAAGCGCCCGTTCTTTACGAGTGGATCTCGGTAGACGATTACCTGCACGCTGCGGAAGCCGCTCTTCGGATATTCAACCGCTCTGCCGAAGAGCGGAAGAATCGCATGAAGGCGCGGATCAAGTTCTTGATCGACCGCATCGGCATCGACGAGTTCCGCGACCAGGTCGAAGAAGAGCTCAAGGGTGACTGGAAACAGCCCATCGACCTCGACTCCCTTCTGTGGATTGAGGACGAATCCGCCGACGCAGCGCCGGCTCCCTCCCAACCGGCGAACGTCTCGTTTGACGATGCTTCCGCCGAGTTCACAGAGTGGAGACGCACGAACGTTGTCCCGCAAAAGCAGGACGGCTACAACATGGTCCACATCGTGCTTCAGCGGGGCGACCTGATGTCACATCAGTGGTCCCCGCTCGCCGAGATCGTTCGGGAGTTCGCCGGTGGACGGGTGCGGCTCGATATCCAGCAGAACATGGTGATGCGCTGGGTGCGCACCGAGTCGCTCATGCAGGTCTGGGAACGGCTGAGTGAGTTGGAGCTGGCGCGCGCAGGACGCCACACGATCACGGACGTGGTCACCTGCCCGGGGACAGACTCGTGCAAGCTGGGCATCACGTCGTCCATGGGGCTGAACAAAGCCCTCACCGACTTCCTGGACACATACGACACGTCCGATCCACTGGTCAACGAGATCCACATCAAGGCGAGCGGCTGCCCGAATTCTTGCGGACAGCACCACATCGCAAACATCGGTTTCCACGGCGCCGTCATCAAGGGCAAAGGCGGACAGGTACCGGCGTACGAGTTGTTCCTTGCTGGTGACTACCAGATCGGCGACGGCAACGTCCGGATCGGCAATCGAATCAAGGCCAGGGTCCCGGCAAAGAAGGCGCCCGAGGTGCTTAAAGGTCTGCTGGACCGTTACCAGGCGGAACGACAGGACAGTGAGCGGTTCAACGGGTGGGTCAACCGCATGGGGACCGGGTACTTCGAAGAGTATCTGGCGGACTTTAAGGACGTCGGACCGCTGGACCGCGAGCACATCGAGAACTACATGGACTGGGACAAGACGATCGTTTACAAGTTGGAGCGTGGTGAGGGAGAGTGCGCGGTCTAGCAGGCTGCTGAAGAATCGATGGTTGCTCGTTTGAAGCCATGCTCGGACGGAATTGGTGATGA
>JAQBUX010000079.1 GCA_027623795.1 Chloroflexota bacterium | reverse complement strand
TGTCTCGCCCAGGTACTCCTCGGAGTCGCCATACCCGCCGGCGGTGTCGAAAAAGTTGACGCCCAGGTCCAGCGCACGCCGCACAAACGCCTGCCGCTCCGAGGCGCTGAGCCCGGTCGCCGCGCCAAACTTGCGTGCGCCACCGGTGCCGTAACCAAGCAAAGAGACCTTGAGGCCGGTCCGGCCAAGCGTTCTGTATTCCATGCCCTAAACCATGATTCCGAGCGGACTCTCTAATGGTGGGATCGCCGAACCATCAGAGTGAAGCAAACAACCGTTCGAGCTCAGCGTCCTCCATCTGCTCATCCGCCACCGCATCCTTGTGAGCGTCGAACGCCATATCTGACGGGTCGTACTGTGCATCGCTTCCGTCCTCCTCCTCGTATTCGGACATGTTCGCCAAGTGTCTGCCGACGGGAAGATCAAATAACGCTGCAGCGTTTCTAACTACGGACTCCGCGTAGTCATATTGCGTCTCTTCGCTCGGATCAACCGTATCATTAAAATCCGATATCGCAGCATCTAAGGCAGCATCTGGATCGTCGATTTGCTTCAATATCTCAGGACTGATGCCGGCGAACGTGATTAAAAGGTTCATGTCGTCCAAAGTCATCATACTGTCAACCAGCGCCGACGACATACGTGCGATCAGTTTTTCTGCCGTGTCGGCCAAATCAACACTACGTAGAATTCTGATCAAGGTCACACCGCTGTGGCGTCTCAAATAGCCCGTCGGCCAATCACTAGGTAACTTTCCCAAACGCTCTACCAACATTTGTTTCAGTTCTAAATCGGGGATTACTCCATAAAGTCGCGCCAGAGCGGTAAGGCGCACCTCCCGGCCGTATTCCCAGCGAGACGCACTTTCCTCGTCCAGGGTCCGCTCGACCGCCAATCGCACGAGGCGAACCGACCTCGCCAATCGGCTACGAAGTTTTCGATGACTCGCGGGCGCGTCCCCAAGATCCGGGTCGCGGCTGGAAGCCAGTACTTCTATCTGATCGAAAAAGGTTATCCCACCTAAGATTGGCGCCAAATCTTCCGGGTGGTCGCCTAGCCAGCCTGTCAGCCAGTCCCGGATAGCTGGCTTTACAAATTCGAAATACCGCGTTGCGTACGCGCGTTCGATCGTCACAAATGTACCTTCGAGTTCGTCCGCGACGGTTTCGAATACTGGCCTGGTGTCCGGCCATCCATTTATCTGCATGGTCTCTGCCCACGCTTGTTGAACTTTGTCAAACGCAGTTTGCTCTGGTAGCGACGCCAGAACGCACAGGAGAAATCGGGCACCTACTGTAAGCTCCTTTGTATACACATCCGTCCAGAAGCTGTCAGGATTATCAAGTATTTCCAGTAACAGTTGCCCCAGCGGTCGCGATTGACCAACGGCGGCTGCTTGCCGAGATGCGATTTCTATTGATCGCGGGCTGTAGTGTTCATGGTCGACTACTGATCGCCATAAGCCCGCATTAACAAATTTCGTCAATTGTATTCGACGGATACCAGCGAAATACAAATGATTATATAGAATCTTACCCCTAAGTAATCGTGTGTATACATCGAGAGGTATCACATAGTTCATCGGATCGATTGTCCGCTCGCTCAGGCGGGGGTATGCAGAGCGAGCTTGTGCGAGTATGTACTCTCTCGTTGTGAGAATGAACCGCTTGTTGCCGCGCCGTTGTACACGGGCCATGAATTCCAATAGTCTTTGGTCTTCATTTTTGCTCAATTTGTCGCTGATCATAGTTCGACCTAAAAAATCATCATATATGAATAATTGCGGCCGATCGTCGCTCCACATATCGTCAGCATCGGAAATGTCTCGTGACGCTTGAATTATTTCCCAATTTTGACGGGCGTGATCGTACGCGATCATATGGGCGAGCATCGTCTTGCCGATTCCGGCTCGGCCAGATAATATGCAAACATGTTCTTTTTCCAGAATTTCCTGCGCCTGAAGAAAACTGGGATTGGGTACGTATAATCGGACTTGAGATTTCGCAATTTCGATCGTTGATTCAGAACGGACTACCGTTCCGTGATTCAAGGCGCGCAGCAAAGCTGGTTCGCTAGGAAGCCACAGTTTAATATGACGCCGTTCAATATCTGGATTGCGTCGTAAAATACTTTCTAGATCATTCCGACCAAAAACATCTGCAGGTGTGCTTATATAAGGGGAAAAATCGGACGCTATCGCATCTTTCGTATCCGGTATTAACCGGGCAGACGTTGCCACAATATACCGGCTCGGTTTTTCCTTCTTTACTTTTTTAAGTTCTTTTTTGAGTCGATCCCGTACGTATGATCCGTTTCTTTCCGGGTAATGTTTGCATTGAACGATTACCGGTCTTTTTTTCGGAAATGTGTGTCGTAAGTCGATACCACGATCCGCGCCTGACCCAAATTCTTCTAAACTAAAACCTAATTCTGCGCTTAGGAGATCGGCGCATAATCGTTCGAAATCATCCGGACTCAAATTTCCGAAATCGTAAGTCACACTACCCGCCTTGTACCGGCCACATTGTTCAGTGAGGACGCTTGCCCTCTCTCGTTAATTGCACAGAACGCTCTCGGATAGAACCCTACCGCTCAATAACCGGCAGGGTGATCCGGGACGGTCGTGCCGCGTCATGGAACACCGTCTGGCGCGCCGGGCGCAACACGGCGTCCTGCCAGTCTTCGCGGCCCGTGTTGTGGTTGCGATCGTGGTTCGGGTAGTCAGACGATGAGATGTCCACGCGTATCCGGTGGCCCGCTTTGAACAGGTTGCTGGTAGGCAGCAGCGTTAACTCGAACTCGTACACTTCACCCGGCGTCATCAGCGCCGGCGGCGCGTCCAGGCCGTTCCGGAACCGTGCGCGTTGGAAGCCGTAACACAGGTTTATCGCCCTGCCGTCCGGGTGGACATCGATCAGCTTCACCGTGAAGTCCGTATCCGGCGCGTCCGACGCCGCGTGCAGGCGCAGGACCGGGTTGCCGGTCACCTCGATCTCGCGCTCCAGCGGCGCAGTCTGGTACACGAGGACGTCCCGCCGGTGGGAGTTCATCCGCTGATCGAAAGGCCCATCCTGCCCGTTCGGCAAGTACAGCGTCATCACCGGGTCTCGCGGGTCGTACACATATGAGTCGGGGCTCTCGGCGCCGGGTCCCTCGTGGGAGAGCGCACCGTCGCCCGAGGGCGTGTTCGCCGAGCCACCAGACCGCAAGAAAAAGTCGGTCCTCACGGCACGCGCCGGGGGCCACTCCTCCTCGCGACGCCACCGGTTTTCGCCCATCACGAAGATGTTCACGGGCGGGCCGTCCATAACGCCGTTTTGCTCGCCCTTAAGCCAGTAGTCGAACCACGGCGTCGCAAGCTTCACCCAGTCGATCTCGGCGTCCGACCCGAAATCCATATCGCCCGTCTTGCGCGCCATCTCGTTGGCATGGGTGTACGGACCGACGAACAGCCGCTGGTTCGAGCGGGCGTGCTCGGTCGGCGCCTCGTTCACCATGTGGTTGTACATATCGGTCGTGGCGACAAGGCGGTCGTACCAGCCCGTGCGGTGGTGGACGGGGAGATCCATCTTCGAGAAGTTGCCGATGAAGCCGAAGCGGTCTTCGTGGTGGTGCCTTAGCCAGTCGTGGAACGCCTCGCGCAGCCCGCCGACGGCCTCCAACGGCAGCTCGCTCCAGGGCAAAAACCAGAGCCACTTCTCGCGGTTCGCCGCCGTGGCGATGGCGTCGTACTCCTCGATCGTAGTCGGCCCCTCTGCTGATTCGAGCCACTTCTGCGTGTCCGGCGCGATCAGACCCAGCAGCCACTGGAGCGCACGTCCCGGCCTGAACACGCCGCCCATCTCCCAGTCGGTCGTCTTTGGCCCCATTCCCCCGGCGAACATCGTGACCAGATGCGGAGGCATGAGCGGGGCGAGCATCCACTGCGTCCACGCCGGGTAGGAGTAGCCGAAGGTCCCGACCTTGCCGTCTGACCACGGCTGCGCCGCGGCCCACTCGATCGTGTCGTACCCGTCCTCGGCGTCGTCAAATCGACTCCCGAACATCGGTCGGTACACGCCGTCGGACGCCCATCGCCCGCGCTTGTCCTGAACGACGACTGCGTAGCCGTTTGCGGCGAGCCCCCGATAGCGCTCCACGTCCCGCTCACGCGACTTGTCGTAAGGCGTCCGGCAGACGAGTGTCGGGAACCCACGTCCAAGGTCGGTCGATCCGACGCCACCGATTGGAACGACACGGTCTGGAAGATACAAATCTGCCCTCAAGATCGTGCCGTCCCGCATTGGCGTGATCACGTTGTGCTCGACCTTGATCTCGGGCTTCACCAGCGGCAAGAGGCGGCCTTTCATTACGAAGCGTGTGGAGTCACATCTAGGGACGGTATCCGGGACGGAGACCGGGTAAGATATCGTGCCCCGACACTACTTCAGAGATGGCGATCCAACCGATTCCGGCAAATTTTCAATTCGTGTCCATTTGACCAACAGAAGGGCAGGCCCTCCCCGTGCCAGACCGCAAGACCCGGATATCCATCGACGGCGAAGACTGGCTTATCAACGGCGAGGTGACCTACTCGGGACGGGAGTACCGCGGCTGGCGCATCGAGGGCCTGTTGATGAACAGCCGCATGGCGAGCGGCATCTTCGACGACGAGAACCCCCTCACCGCCGGGTTGTGGAAGTACCCGGACACCGGTGAGTGGGACGCCGATCGCAACACGAACGAACTGATCGCCATGCTCCCGGTGTACAGGGCGCACGGGATGAACGCCCTGCCGTTCAACCTGCAGAACAGCTCCCCTCTCGGCTACTACCGCCGCGACCCGGAGCATCTCGTGGAGTTGCGAAAACGCATCCACGCCGACCACCCCGGCGCGCTCGACGAGGACATCTGGGCGGGCCTGCTATTGGAAGTGGAGTCGCAACCCTGGATATCGGGCGCATTCAACGCCGACGGATCGCTGAAACCAGCGTTCATGGACCGCACCGCCCGGCTGATCGACGCCGCCGACGATAACGGTATGGCCGTGATACTGGGTCTGTTCTACCAGGGACAGGACGAGCGTCTGACCGATACAAAAGCCGTCAAAGCGGCGGTGACGAACGCATGCGCATGGGTGCTCGACCAGGGTTACACAAACGTCGTGATCGAGATCAGTAATGAGGTTAACGTCCCGACCTACGAGCACCCGATCCTGAAAGAGGACCGGAACCACGAGTTGATAGACCTCGCGAAGGGCGTGACCCGAGACGGCAAACGCCTGCTGGTCAGCACGAGCTGGACGCGACGCAGTTTGCCGACGCCGGAGGCGGTTGCGTCGTCCGACTACATCCTGCTGCACGGCAACGGCATGGTGGACTCGAACCTTGTGTCGAAGGTCGTGGACGACACGCGTGCGGTTTCCACTTACACGCCGAAGCCGGTGGTGTTCAACGAGGACGACCATTTCAACTTCGACCAGCCGCTTAACAACTTCACGGCGGCGCTGTCACGACACGCCGGATGGGGCTACTTCGACCCGGCAGAGGGCGCAGGCGGGACGCCGTTCTACGGCGACTACGAGAACGGCTACCAGTGCCCGCCGGTCAACTGGGGCATCAACACCCCACGCAAAAAGGCCTTCTTCGAGTTCCTGAAGGAAGTGACGGGGGTCTAAAGAGACGACCGGAGTAATAAGGGGCCTGCGCGGGCGCTCGCAACAAAAGGCATCCTCCCTCACAGGGAGGGGTTGGGGTGAGGGGCCGAGGCCATAGGGCCGAGAGTCGCCAGCGCGCGTGCCATGCAAGCGCTCTTCGAGAGCCTCAAGACGGGTTCTTGCACCCGTCTCGCTTAGACCACAGCTCACGTCCGCCGCACCGTCACCGCTGCGACCGTAAGCAGACCGATCGCGTATGCCGCCAGCACGCCCAGCTCGGACAACACGTCCCCTAATGACCCGCCACGAAGCATGATCTCCTGTAGGGCGCGCACTGCATGAGTTAGCGGCAACACCTCGGCCGGTCGCTCGAAGTAGCCGGGCAGCTCTTCCACCGGCAGCACGATGCCTGAGAGAAATATCTGGGGGGCGAACAGCAGCGGGATGAGCTGGACAACCTGGAACTCGTTTCGGGCGAAGGTCGAGGCGAAGATGCCCAGGTTGACCCCGAACACGGTCAGCACCATCAACACGACGAACATCTGCCACAGGTCGCCTCGATAGTTGACGTCCACGACGAACAGGGTGAAGGACAGAATGATCAGGGACTGCATGGCCGCAAATACGAGGAAGCCGAGCAGGTAGCCGACCAGCACGTCGCCCCGCCCGACCGGTGTGACCATCAATCGTTCCAACGTCCCCTGTGTTCGTTCACGGAGGAAGCTGATTCCGGTCAGCATGAATGTGAACAGCAGGGCGAACACGCTGATGAGCGCCGGGGCGACGCGGTCGAGCGTGTCGGGTCGATCCGAGAAGCTGAAACCGACCAACGCCATCACGACCAGCGGGGCGGCGAATATGAGCGCCAACGATCGACGGTCCCGGACGATCTCTCGGACGACTCGGACGGCGATGGCGATCGTACGGTCATACGTCATGACCGCGGCGCCCGGTCCGTACTTTCCACCCGGTTTCCAGAGTGAACCCCGGTCCGAACGAGATGAAGGAACGCGTCCTCAAGACTCGCAGAGGTGCTGCCCGTCGTCGCCCTCAGCTCGTCCGGCGTGCCCTCGGCGATGAATCGACCGTCCCGCAAGAACCCCAGCCGATCACAGTGGGAGGCGTCGTCCATCGTGTGGCTGGACACGAGGATCGTCGTGCCCTCACGGGTCATCCGGCCGAAGTGCTCCCAGAAAGTCGCCCGCAACTCCGGGTCGAGCCCGACAGTAGGTTCGTCGAGTAGCAACACCGGCGGAGCATGCACGAGCGCGACAGCCAGGCTGACCCGCTGGCGCATGCCGCCACTGAGGCTCGTGATCCGGTCGTCACGCCGGTCTGCCAGCTCGACAAGATCGAGAACCGAATCGACCGACTCGGCGCGCTTCCTACGATCTTTGACGCCGTACATCCGGGCGAAGAAGTCGACGTTTTCTCGCACAGTCAGGGACATATAGAGCGCGTTGAGCTGCGGCATGTAGCCGATGCGATCGGAAAACCCCGGTTCAGGCGCGTGGCCAAGAACCCTGACCTGCCCGGTGGCGGGCTGGAGGAGGCCGGCGAGCAGGCGCACAAGCGTCGTTTTGCCGGAGCCGTTCGCCCCGAGCATGCCGAATGCGATGCCTTGCGGGACCGTGAGCGAAAGATCGTTCAGCACCGGGCGGTCGCCGTATGAGAACGAGAGATCGCCCGCCTCTACGGCTGAAGTCACGCCTTTCACGGCGTTCGTTGAACTTTCGATGTCGTGGCCATCCAGCAAAGCCTACCGCGGCTGGGTTCACGACGGCCCCGGCAATTGTGGCGCCACGCACGTTGCGGCGGATTTGCGGGGTCACTTCAGAACGCCGCAAGTCATCCCCATCGCAGGGTCACTACGAGCCGTCGCATGTCTTCCCACTTGCAGGGTCACCACGAGCCGCCGCACGTCTTCTCACTTGCAGGGCCGCGCCGAACCGCTGGATGTCACCCAGAACTTTCAGGTTCACCCCGAGCCGCCGTATGTCACCCCCAACGCGCCGTCCACCCCCGATCCGCTAACTGTCATCCTGAACTTGATTCAGTATCCGTCAGCCCCAACTTCACGCCCTCTACCGGCGTCGGAGGATTGCCGCACTAAACGGAATCGACCCCCGGGACGCGATCCCTTGGGCCGCGACCACTACCTAACCCCCGCATGTCATCCTGAACTTGATTCAGGATCCGTCGATCTCCAGCGCAACGCCATGAATCGACGCCGGGAATTGCCGCACTGAACGAGATGCCCCCCGGCGACGCCTCACCTGGGGCCAGGCTCCTGCCGGTGTCCAACGAGACCAGGTCGGAGGTCTCCGCGGTGACGCAATTCGACCGGATCCTGAATCAAGTTCAGGATGACAACGTTTGGTGTGCGGGTCAGCACGAACGGTTCACTTCGTCAGCGGCACGGGGTCGCAAGTCGCTCCGACTCAGAGGGCTTACAGCCGACCGACGTCATGTAACCGACATGCGTCCTGTTCGCCGGTACTCCAGAGTGAGGTAACTCGACCGGATCCTGAATCAAGTTCAGGATGACAGAAGTTAGCGTCCGGGGCGCAGCGGACGGCTCGACGCATCATCAGCGCAGCGGACGGTTCGACGCATCACCAGCCCGGCGGACGGCTCGACGCATCATCAGCGCAGCGGACGGCTCGACGCATCATCAGCGCAGCGGACGGCTCGACGCATCATCGGCGCGGCGGGCGATTCGCTGCATCATCGGCGCCGCGGGCGGTCGCGGCATCATCGGCGCGGCGAACAGCCCGTGGGCGCATTCCTGTCGCCCCCTTTCCCGATCGAGAGAGAGCCTGCCCAGTACTCGATACCGGGGTCGGAGTGAGAGGTACGTGGTCGCAGGCCGAGAGCCGGAAGCGCGCCTGCCGTACGACGCACCCTTACCCTTCGAGAGCCTCAGGGTGGGCTTACGCTACCGAACTCTCGCCGCGGAACGACGCCTATATCCAACTAGCGCATCATTTGTCCGCTAAACAGCGGATGTGTCGGGCCGAAGGCGTCTATCGTCGTGCCTGTGATGGCTGAGCTGTCGTCGCTGACGAGATACAGCACGACGTTCGCCATCTGGTCCGGCGTCATCAGTTTCCGGTCCGGCGTGACGCCGCCGATCATCCTCAACATCTCCGTCTCGACGCCGCCCGGGCAGACGCAGTTGACCCGGATGCCGTGGGCGAACGTCTCGGCGGCGAGCGTTTCGGTCAGGTTGATCAAACCGGCCTTTGCCGCCCGGTACGGTCCCCTGCCCTTCGACCCGTGGCGGCCGCCGATGCTCGATATGTTGACGATGTTGCCCGAGCCCTGCTCGATCATCGTCGGCAAGACGGAGCGAGCGCACAGGAACGGGCCCGTCAGGTTGACGTCTACTACCCGCCTCCACGCGTCGATCTCCATGTCCACCACATCGATGTTTGGGAGATTGGCAGCCGCGTTATTGACCAGCACATCGATCCGGCCCCACTGGGCGAGCGTCTCGTCCACCATCTGCTGAACGCTGGCCTCGTCCGACACGTCGCACACCACGGCGATCGCCTCACCACCGGTATGGACGATCTCGTGGGCCACGTCAGCGATCTCGTTCTCAGACCGCGCCGTGACCACAACCCGCGCGCCCTCCCTCGCGAACCCCTCAGCAATCGCCTTCCCAATACCTCGCCCGCCGCCGGTAACGATGGCGACGCGGTTGTCGAATCTATTGCCGGTCATCGAACTCCGTTCTGTGAAACCGTGGCGACGCCCATCCCATCGGTCGCCTCCAACGCACACCAGCAGCCCCCCCGGTAGCTGGTCGTTCAGCGCCCCCCGCGTTGCCGTTGCTCTTTCAACATCTCGAGGGGCGTCCGGCCCCCGCGGTCCGGCTGCGGCGTGGAGTTCCAGATGTCCTGCGCCCTGCCGATCCAGAGGTTCAGGCCGTCGAGATCCACGTCCCCTCCCACCAGTTCTGCTACATGTTCAAAGAAACTGGCATTGTCGTGAGACTGCATGTAACGCAGCACGAGCTGCTCCCACTCCGTTACGGTCATCATCAGTGCCGGTCGGCGATCGGCTTTCGCCGCCTTCGTCATCCTGTTAACCGCCTCCACCAGCGTCAGCTCTTCAAACGTAGTTCCGCCGGGCTCGGGCGACGCCGGGTTACGAAGCAGTAGCTCCGCGTCAACGGGGTTCCATTGCATCAGGTTCATGCTGTCCTGAAAACTCGGCCCAAGTGACAGGGGCATCACCATCCAGCCCGGGCCCGGTATCCACACCCTCGGGCGTACAGGCAGAACCCATGAGAACAGCGTCGCGCCCCGCGTCGAGGGGTCCGCCAGTCGTTTATCGCGAATCTCCAAGCGCTCGTTACCGACCTGAACGAACACGGCCCGGTCGGGATGTACCGCGGTCAACCCGCCGACCACGTAGCGGACGCCGGCGATGGCGGCCAGTGCTTCGTCAAGCCGGCGCCGCTTGAACACATTCCTGGCGGCGATCTCAGCCGGACGCTCGCCGCCGGGCAGCGTGTGCCCGAACATGAACCAGGCGATGAAGCGCCGCCCGACGGAAGCGTAGTCGGCACCGCCTTCCGCGTACTCTCCGACGCCCTCTTCGTCGGCCTCGAAGAAGATGGCGGCCGCTTCCTCGAGCGCGTCCTCCATCTCCTCGGCGTTCGCACACCACATCCCCAACTGTTCCAGGTCAGAAAAACGAATCGCCATCCGCTGTGATCCCTGTCGCTGCTATTCCGATGGACAAACCGTGAGGGACAGCCTTCCCTCACCTTGCCCCACAATCGTTTCTGCGTACCACGCCTACCCGCTAACCCGCGCCCACTTGCGCAGGCTCACCAGTTCGCGCGGCGGGTCCAGCAATCGCCCGACCTCCACGTAGCTGACCTCAGCTGCGTAAATCGCGCCTGTGCTGTCAACGGCGACCGCGTGCAGCCAGTTGAACTGGCCGGGCCGCTCTCCCGGTAACTCGGCCCCGATCTTCTGGATCACGTTCCCGTCGCGGTCGTAGATGCCGATCTTGTGGCCAATGTTTCGGACGCCGCGCTGCACTGCCGGCGGGCCCTGCTCGGCGA
>JAQBUX010000078.1 GCA_027623795.1 Chloroflexota bacterium | reverse complement strand
CCGAGGCTGATAGACACCGCGACCAACATGATCCGGGGGCCGAAACGGTCCAGGCCGCGGCCGATGAAGATAATCGCACCTGCCGCGGTGAGGGAGCCGAAAAGGTACAGCGTCGAGACGGCAGTAGACGACACGCCAATGTCGGCGATGAACGAGTCTTGAAAGACCGAGAACGTATAGGTCTGACCGGGGGCGGATGCGAAGCTCGCCAGCCCAGACACGGCCAGGATGATCCAGCCGTAGTAGAAAGGCGTGCGCCCCAGGCGCGGGATGGTCTCTGTGCGGAGGCGGGTTGTCGAACTCACGAATTACGATGTTAATCGCGGCCACGACCGACTGTCCTGTGGCCGCCGGTCGTCATGGTTTGCGTGCGTTACGACCGCTCCTGTTGTCCGCCACTCCCCGATCCGGTGTCAGGCGCGCGCTCGGCCGCTTTCAGAAGCCAGACCGAACCTGACGCCGGGCTGATCGCCCCCGGTACGAAAACTCCTTCCCAAAGAGTTGGACCGAGATGGTCGCGGTTCGAAATATGCGCATTTCTTGAACATCTCTTCACGATTCAGGTCCACAATCTCTGCAGGGAGGCTTCGGGAAGAAGCGCGAGGGAGCCGGACAAATGAATAGCGTTACCCGGGCCAGGATCGCACTGGCCTTTGCCTTTACGGCGCTTACCGTCGCCGTCGTTGGCGTTAGTTACACCGTGCTGGGACCGGAGGCGCAGACGCAGACGGCCTCGCCCTCCTTCGCCGTAGCCACAGCCGCCGAAAATGCGGACCCTGCTCCTCAGGCGGCGGGAGAATCTACTCTCGAATACGTGTATCCGGACGGCTCTTCCGCTCCGGCGCCGGGCCCGTCGGTCGATCCACGTTTGGCCAGCCGCGGCGATGACGATCACGACGATGACGACCGATTCGAGGGGCTGGCATCGGACTATCGCGACGATGACCATGATGATGACGATCGCTTCGAACGACTGGCCTTCGGTCATGACGACGATGACGATGACGACGACCGTTTTCGAGGGCTGATCTCCGAGCACGATGATGACTGAGCCCGGCCGGCCGGCCCCACCTACTCCCCGTTCACGGCCAACCGGGGCTCGTCGTTGGAGGATCGGCGTGATCGCCGGCGCTGTGGGCATGTTCGCCGCGGTATTCGGATACGCGAGAGCCACCTACGAGGGTGTCGAGCCGGAGGTGGCCCCCGCTCCTGTTCCCGCCGTCATTCCCACCAATACATTGTCCCCAACGATCACCCCTACCGTGGAGACGGCGCCCCGGCGACGCGTGATTCCCTTCCCCGACGCCGTCACGAGGGCGTCATGAGGGAGGCACACCCGGGCGCCTCGTTCGACCAATCGTCCCTTGAGTTCGGCTGCATGGGCACCGAGATGCGGATCACGGTTGTACACGGCGTTCACGACAAGCACAGGGCCGGTCAAGCGCTCGCCCGGATGGAAGCGTTCTTCCGTGAGGCTGAACGGCGGTTTTCCCGGTTCAGGGACGACAGCGAGTTGTCAGAACTCAATCGAACCGGCCATCTTGTTCGGCCATCGGCCGATTTCATCGAGGTGATGGGTCGAGCAGTCCGATGGCGCCAGTTGACCAACGGGGTGTTCAATCCGTCCGTCCTCCCTTCACTTGAAGAGGCCGGGTACGACTGCGACTTCGCGAGCGTGTCAGCGCGTAGTAGACGAGGCCGGATCGGGGCATCGCCCCTGGACCCGGACGACTGCTTGATCACGCTCACGACGGACGAAGAGGGCCGAACACGGGTCGATCTCGAGCCGGGTGCGCGCGTGGACCTTGGCGGAATCGTCAAGGGATGGGCGGCTGACAGGGATTCTGAGCATCTCCGAGAGTTCGCCGGGACACTCGTAGATTCCGGGGGCGATATCTCGGCCCACGGCAGACGTCCAGATGGTCACCCCTGGATCGCCGGTGTCGCCGATCCAGACCACCCCGACGAACTGATCGACGCGATCGCCATGGAATCCGGCGGATTGGCGACGTCCAACATCCGAAAGCGCTCGTGGGATGATGGCGTGGGCCGGGCGCACCACATCATCGACCCGATGCTCGGTGCGCCAGCGCGTTCCGGTGTTGTACAGGCGACGGTCTTCGCGCACTCCACAGAGGCGGCGGATGTCCTTGCGAAATGCGTGGTCGTTATCGGTCCGGAACGCGGACTTCAGCTCGTGGAATCGTTTGCGGGCGCGAGGGCGCTCCTCGTCCTTGAGCCCGGTAGCCCGAAGATAAGGCAATCCGGTAGCCCGGGGACCACGGGAACCGGCGAGATTCTCGAATCGAAGGGCTGGGCATCGCTCCGGCCCGCAAACCCGATACCTATCGAGTTGTCCGTATGAGGGCGCAAACGAAAGCCATCTGGCTCGTGGGAGCGGCGTCGATGATGACATCGTTCCTGCTCACCATTGAAGACCCGATCCCGTGGCACGCCGCACGCGCTGCCGGCGTGGTCACTTACCTGATGCTCTGGTTCTCGACGGTTTCCGGACTGGCCAGCTCGTCACGAATCGGGCGGATGATGATCCCGGCGGCAGAAGTGTTCGATATCCACAGCTTCACGGCGTACTTGACGATGATCGCCCTCGGGGTGCACATCGTCTCGCTGCTCGGCGACGGCTGGCTTTCGATACCGGTTTCCTGGGTCCTGGTCCCGGGAGCCTCGGACTATCGAACTTTCGCGGTCGCTGCGGGGGTCGCTGCCGCCTACGTGGCGATCGCCATTACGGTCAGCTTCAGCCTCCGGCAGCGGCTTGGCGTTCGCAACTGGAGGCGGCTCCACTACGTCGCATTCCCGGCGTACGGCCTCGCCCTGCTGCACGGCGTCTACGCCGGGACCGATAGTTCGACCGTCTGGGGCCAGTCGATGTATCTGTCCACGGCGAGCGTGCTGTTGTTCCTCGTCTTCTTGAGGATTCTCGGCGGCGCCGTACCAAACCGCCCCGTCAGGAAACTCCCAGATCAGGGCGTTATCGCCGGAACCTGATTGAACCGGCTACTGGGCGAACGTCCTGAAATACAGCGGGCACATCAAGAATCCGATGTCTATGGCAGCCTGGTCCAGATACTCATATCCCGGTATATGTGAGGTGTCTACACCTGGATAAAATCCGAGCGTCGCGTCGGCGCTGATAGTCGCACCAATCGAATCCACAGATTCGATCTCTACCGCAGCGTTCGGACGATTATCTCCGTCCGGGATAACGCCTTCGTTGACCGTTTGGGACATCAACTCTTCGGGCGCGCTCAGCGATTCACCCGACGCTCCGCACCCTGCGAGAATCAACGTGAGCCCGATCAGTCCGAATGTGTACGACTGCGTTCGGAATCTGCTCATCCCGAACCTCCCTCGTCAAAAATTGGTTCTGTGGTGAGAGATGATGAGCTGGAACCGATCCGAAGGCACCATCCCCGTTGCCGGTCGGGTTGCCAGATGCCCACGTCTCGCGCCCTTCGCCTCAATCACCGGGCGACTTCCTCGTAGCTCCGCCATCCAGAACACGGACTTCGTCCCGGCAAGTTCACATACATGGGATGGCAACCCGGCGCTCTGTCGGAAATCGCACCGCGGCACGGCGACCACTCTGACCTCGCCGTAGACAACCTCGTGATCGCTCGGCGGCGATCGGGCGACCAGCGCGGGCGCCGCATTGCGACGCCCGCGCCGTATGTCACTTACCAGGCGGTTAGTTGATGGCGGACGGCGCGCTGACCTGTTCCATCAGGTTGTTGTTCCACTCACCCTCAACCCTGACGTGGGCCGCAGCGCCGAGCATGATCGCCTCGATCAGGTTGTGATTGAGGTAAACGTACAGACCCGGCTGCTTGAACTCGTACATCGCAGCGACCGCTGACCCACCCGGAACGAACCACGTCTCAAGGTCCGTGGCCGGTGGGTCCGCAAACGAACCGCCATTCCACACGAGCTCCCCGTGGCCACCGATCAGGTGCGGCCGAGAGTCCCGGTTAGCCTGGGAGTGAATAAACAGAACGTTGTCGCCCACGTTCGCCGTCAAGGCTGAATCGCCGGTAAGCGCTCCCACAGATCCGTTGAACACGACGTGGGTCGGGGTCAGGGTCTGCATCACACTGAGCATGTCGCCGAAGCCTTCTGCGGGAGTTGCGTACTCTTTGTATGCGCCCTCTTCATCCTTCGGGATGTAGTAGTCCTGCTCCCCGATGAAGTACGCCTTGTCGTACGAGACCTGTTGACCTTCGGCGTCGCTCAAGCCATCCCGTGGCAGCACCATGATGGCGCCGTTCATGCCCGACACGACATGCAGCGGGATCATTATCCCGCCCGGCGCGCAGTGGTAAGTGAAGACGCCTGCTTTCGTCGCGTGGAACCGGAATGTCACTTCCTGACCCGGGTTCACGAGCGTCAACTCACCGCCGCCCAGCGCGCCCGTGGCAGCATGGAGGTCGATGTTGTGTTGGAGGGAATTGCTCGCCGGGTTGACCAGCGTCAGCTCGACGTAGTCGTACTGGTGAACCACAATGATCGGCGCCGGAACGCTTCCATTGAACGTCATAGCCCAGATCTTCGTGCCGTCCGGGGCGATCTCCATCAACTTCTCTTCGACCTCCAGCCGGACCTGCACGACCTTGGGGTCGCCAACGGCGACCTGATCGTGTACCGGAAGGAGGGGCGGAGCGACGAGCGCCTGGGACACCCGTTCGAGACCGTCCGGACTCTGTGGGATGTTCACAGTCTCGGCAGGGACCTGTGCCGCGACATCGTCTTCGCTGGAACTACATCCGATCAGGAAAATCGACAACGCCATGCCGAGCGAAATCAATAACCATCGAACTGGCTCCATCCGGATCAACCCGCCGTTAGCTGCCAGCGCAACGGAATTGTTGCCCGATTCCCGCGCCAAACCGAAATCTCAACCTACGAACGGCCTTATGGCGCCTCCCTATTTCGTCGTGCCCGGGATCGGATTCGATCTCGGGATTTGTTGACGGTCGTCGAACCGCCTTGCAGCACACTATGCATGAGGGCGTGGCCATCTTGTGAGGTAAATCACATTGACGTGAGGATTATGTGAGGATCCCTTCGGGCAGGTAGAAGTTGGGGCGCAATCTCGACAGAACGCGGCCTCGCGACTCTCTGTCGGCAGGTTCACCGCATCGCTTCGTGTGGTTATGGTGTACGCCATCGCCCGACTTCGACTCTGGCGATACCGTCCATAGACCAGATACAGGTAGCGGATACCTTCGATGACACTGTCCAAACTGCTCGTAGCGAATCGTGGCGAGATCGCCGTCCGCATCATTCGCGCCGCCGCCGACATGGGGATCCCCACGGTCTCCATCTACTCGACCGACGACGCCGACGCGATGCACGTACACAAGGCCGACGAGGCCGTCGCGTTAAATGGCCGGGGGGTCGCTCCGTACCTGGACATCAAGCAGGTCGTTAACGCAGCGAAGGTAACCGGCTGCGACTCCGTGCACCCCGGTTACGGTTTTCTCGCCGAGAACGCCGATTTCGCCCGTGAGTGCGGCGCCGCCGGCCTCGCTTTTGTCGGGCCGCTGGTGGAGACGCTCGAGTTGTTCGGCGACAAGGTCCGCGCACGTGACCTGGCCGCAGAGAACGGTGTGCCGGTGTTGTCCGGCACTGAACGTCTGGAGTCCGCAGACGAAGCGCGTGTGTTCTTTGAGTCGCTCGGATCGGGCGGCTCGATGATCATCAAGGCGCTCGCCGGTGGCGGTGGTCGTGGCGCAAGGGCTGTCCACGCCGCCGCCGACATCCCCCGCCTCTGGGAGGAGGCCCGCGTCGAGGCCCAGAACGCATTTGGCAACGGCGATCTCTATGCGGAGCGCCTGATCAAAAAGGCCCGTCATATCGAAGTTCAGATCCTCGGGGACGGATCCGGCGAAGTGTCCCATCTCGGCGAACGGGAATGCAGTATTCAGCGCCGGTACCAGAAGGTCGTTGAGGTTGCGCCTGCGCCCGGTCTCCCGGCCGGAGTGCGGGCGCGCATCATCGACGCCGCGTGCCGAATCGCATCCGGCGTTAACTACCGCAGCCTCGGAACGTTCGAGTTCCTCGTGGACGCCGACGACCTGACGCCGGAGGGTACTTCGAGTGCCTCAGCAAGCGAGGGGGATGATTCAGCCTTCTACTTCATCGAGGCAAACCCGCGCCTGCAGGTCGAACACACGGTCACGGAGGCGGTAACGGGCGTCGATCTCGTCGAGGCGCAGTTGAACATCGCTGCGGGTTCGACGCTGGCCGATCTGGGACTGCTTCAGGCGGATATTCCCGGGCCGACCGGGTTTGCAATCCAGGCCAGGGTGAACATGGAGACGCTCACGCCGGACGGCCGGACGCTGCCGTCCTCGGGAACCCTCTCCGCGTTCGAGCCGCCGACGGGGCCCGGTGTTCGCACGGACACTTTTGGCTACGCCGGATACACCACAAGCCCGGCGTTCGATTCGCTCATCGCCAAGGTGATCGGCCACTCAAAGTCGTCCGATTTCCGGGACGCCATAAGGCGGACGTACCGGGCCTTGAGCGAGTTCCGGATAGAGGGCGTGGCTACCAATCTCCCGTTCCTGCAGAACTTGCTGCAACATCCCGATTTCCGCGACATGCGGATCCACACTCGCTTTGTGGACGAGCAGATCGCAGTGCTCGCGGCCTCAAGCAACGGCTCCCACCCGCGACGTTTCGCCGAGTCGGTTGCGGACGATGCTTCGAGAGCCTCAGCACACGGGGTTGCGGCGCAAAACGCGGCCTCAGATATCGCTGGGCCGGAGGGCGCCGTCGCCATGACGTCGCCGATACAGGGCGTCGTCGCCGAACTAAACGTCGCCGAGGGTGACTCGGTTCGCAGCGGGGATCAGCTCCTCGTGATGGAGGCGATGAAGTTCTTCCACACCGTCCAGGCTGAGGTCAGCGGCGTCGTGCGCATGGTCGCCGTCGAAAAGGGAGACGTGGTCCGTGAAGGACAGGCGGTGGTGTTCATCGAAGAGATGGACGAAGCCGATCTCGGCGAGCGCGCGGAAACCGGTAGCCCGGCCGGTGGAGTACAACGCGTGATCGGGTGGGACGCGGAGTTGGAGGAGCTGGAGCTCCGGCGATCGCTTGCGCACCAGATGGGCGGCGAGAACAACGTGGCGTTCCACAAGGGCCGCGGGAAGCTGACCGTGCGCGAACGCATCGACGCCCTGGCAGATGCCGGTAGCTTCGAGGAGATCGGAACTCTTGCGGGCTCGGCGACCTACGATGCCGACGGCAACTTGACCGGCTTCACCCCCGCGAACACGGTCATCGGCGTATCGAAGATCAACGGCCGCAGGGTGATGCTCAACGGCGGCGACTTCACCATTCGCGGGGGCGCATCGGACGCCAACGTCGGCAACAAGACCGCATTCTCTGAACGCATGGCGATCGAGTGGCGTATGCCGTTTATTCGCCTGTTAGACGCCGCCGGCGGCAGCGTACGCACGTTCGAGCAGATCGGTCACACCTACCTGCCCAACGGGCCCGGCCACGACATGTCCCCACACCTGCTGCCGGTCGTCCCATCGGTGGCGGCCGTGCTCGGGTCGGTCGCCGGACTGCCCGCCGTCCAGGCTGCGCTGGCGCACTTCAGCGTGATGGTGAAGAACACGTCCGTGTTGTTCGCCGGAGGCCCGCCCGTCGTCAAGGCCGCGTTCGGCATCGATATCACCAAGGAAGAGCTCGGCGACGCCAGCGTTCAGGTGTTCCAGAGCGGAGTGGTCAACAACCTGGCGGAGTCGGAGGAAGAGGCGTTCGAAATGATTCGCCAGTTCCTCAGCTACCTCCCGGACAGCGTGTGGGACATCCCGCCGTACGTCGAGCCGGACGATGATCGTGACCGCCGGGATGAGTCGTTAAAGAACATCATCCCTCGCGACAACAAGACGGTATTCGACCCACGACCGATCCTCGAGTCGGTTCTGGACAAGGATTCGATCTTCGAGATCGCTCCGCACTTTGGAGCGGGCCGAATCACCGTGCTGGCTCGTGTGAACGGCTACCCGGTCGGCGTGATGATCAACGACTCCCGGGTCGGCGGCGGCGCGACGGATATCAAGGCGGCGGAGAAGGCGATTCGCTTTATCGAGCTGTGCGAGACGTTCCACCTGCCGATCATCAACTTCGCGGACGATCCCGGCTTCATGATCGGTCTCGAATCCGAGAGCGCGGGTATGCTCCGGGTCGGTGCGAGGCTGCATGCCGTCATGGCCAGCACGGAAACGCCGTGGCTGACCTTCGTGATACGTCAAATCTTTGGCGTAGCCGGCGGCTGCCACATCCGCCTCAGCGGAATGCATCGCCGCTACTCATGGCCGTCCGGGAACTGGGGTTCGATGCATATCGAGGGCGGGGTCGACGCCGCATATCGGCGCGAGATTGCGGATGCCGACGACCCGGACGCCAAGCGCGAGGAGATACAAAACCGGCTCAAGCAACTGGCCTCGCCGTTCCGGACCGCCCAGACTTTCCTCGTAGAAGAGATTATCGACCCGCGCGATTCGCGACCGCTGCTATGCGATTTCGTTGAATCTGCGCAGGCCGTTATCAAGACGCAACTCGGCCCCGGCCACGCACCCCGATGGCGACCATGAGCGCCGAAGGTACCGGTGCGCTCGAAGGAATAACGGTCCTCGACCTGTCGCACTTCGTGGCCGGCGCTTATTGCGGCAAGGTGCTTGCGGCATTCGGCGCGGAGGTGATCAAGATCGAAGCGCCTGTTATCGGCGACGGAGCGCGTCGCGTCGGGCCGTTTCCTGACGACAAGCGTGACGCGGAAGCGAGCGCGCTTTATCTCTACCTCAACACCGGCAAGAAGGGTCTGACGCTGGACATCGGCAGCGGCGAAGGGGCTGCGGTGCTGAAGGAGCTTGTGCGCAGTGCGGATGTGCTTATCGAGAACTTCGCCCCCGGCGTCATGGAGTCATTTGGACTTGGTTACGCGACGCTAAACACCATCAACCCGCGATTAGTGATGGCGTCGATCTCCAACTTCGGCCAGTCCGGGCCGTACCGCGACTATCGCGCCGACACGATGGTGGAGATGGCGCTCAGCGGGCAGATGTACGTCAACGGCGACCCTGAGCGCGAGCCCTTGAGCAGCATGGGCCACCAGCCGGCCTACCAGGCGGCGCTGTACGCGTACAGCGGCATCATGGCGGCGCTCCTGGCGCGGGACCGCGACGGCCGCGGACAGTACGTCGATATATCGATCCAGGAGTGCATGGCCTCTGAGCACCAGTTCACTCTGACCCGTTTCAGCGCCACCGGTGGCATACGGATGCGGGCCGGCAATCGCTACGGGTCCGTCCACCCGACGACGATTTATCGGTGCAAACCCACCGACGATAGGGCGGGATTGGTCTCGCTAGGGATAAGCGATCCGACCCAGTACGTTCTTTTCCTGCAACTGCTAGACATGTCCGAGCTGCTGGACGATCCGAGGTTCGCAAACCCCCAGGCTTGCGCCCGGAACTACGTCGAGTTCGACGCCCTCGTTCACCCCTGGCTCATGGAGCACACGGCGGAAGAGATCGTGCACGCCCTGCAAGACAACCGCATACCGGCCGCTTTCGTGAACGATGTCAGCGATGTGCTCGACGACCCTCAATACGCCTCTCGTGGGTTCTGGAAGGAGATCGATCATCCGATCGCAGGAACCCGGCGTTACGCCGGATTGCCATATCACTTGACGGAAGCTCCTCCCACTTATGGAAGGGCGAATCTCCTCGGCGAACACACCGACGATGTACTCAGGGAAAAGCTTGGCTACGACGAGGAGCGGCTGGCGGAGCTTCGTGAGGTCGGCGTCATCTGATGACTGCGACGCCTGCGTCCGCAAAAGGCCCGCTGGACGGTGTCCGGGTCCTCGACCTATCACGTGTATGGGCCGGCCCCCACTCCACCCGGATCATGGCCGACCTCGGCGCAGAGGTGATCCACATCAGCGGCCGCAAACTGGTGGGCCGACGAACGGTGACGCGTGAGATGGCGCTGGTGCTCGGCACCTACCCGGACAACGAACCGGGCGAGCGTCACTGGAATCGCAACGTCCTGAACAACGACATGCAGCGCAACAAGCTCGACATCACGCTTGAGCTCGACACGGAGCGCGGCGTCGAGCTGTTCAAACGGCTGGTAGAGATCAGCGACATCGTGATCGAAAACTACAGTCCGCGCGTGATGCCCAACCTTGGGATCGACTATCCGGTGCTCAAGGAGATCAACCCCGGAATTATCTTCTGCTCGATGCCCGGCTACGGTCCCGACGGCCCTTACAAGCACTTCGTCTCGTACGGCACCACCATCGACCCGCACTCCGGCCTCGCGAGCATGATGGGTTATCCGGGCGAGGAGCCGCACATGAGCGGAAACGCCTACCCGGACCCGGCCTCGGGCATGTTCGCCACCGGGGCCATCCTCACCGCTCTCTTCCACAAACGCCGGACGGGCAAGGGTCAGCTAATCTCACTGGCGCAGGCGGAATCGGGCGCAGCGCTGACGGGGGAGGCCTCGCTCGGTTACCAGCTATCCGGCATGGTGCCGGAGCGCATCGGCAATCGTCACCTTCGGAAGGCCCCACACGGCGCTTATCCGTGCCGGGGCGACGATAAGTGGATTGCGATTTCGGTCGGGTCGGAGACTGAGTGGGGGGGATTCTGCGAGGTGTTAGGTAGCCCCGGCTGGAG